>JAISCJ010000106.1 GCA_031265645.1 Holosporales bacterium
CATGTGGGAAAACAAGCACATAAAGCAAGTTGAGCAATATTTTCGTGCAGAACTTGCAGCAGACAGGTCTCGCATACAAACAGGCAATATTAGCCAATTCGGTTTAATGGAGATGTCTAGACAGCGACTTCGCTCTAGTGTAATGGAAATGTACAGTGAGAGCTGCCCACATTGCCAAGGACGAGGTACGCGATATTCTTGCGATTATTTCACGTCTACGGTTTTAAGCTTGTTGGAAAAATCTGCGAATGAATCGCCAACAATCACTATTTCAGTCCCTCAGAATATTGCAGAGATACTTCTTAATAAAAGGAGGAAAGATGTATTTAGAATCGAGGAAAAATATAATTGCGTAGTCACAATTTGCTCCAAACCCGACTTAAGCGATGAAGAATTCATATTGGACAATGGAATCAATGAGCCCTCTGTCCTATCTCTTGGAAAAGTATCGAACGAGCAAGATGAGAGTAAGTCTGTTCGAAACAATGGGCATATAAACAACAGAAAGATGGATCATGACACAAGGAATAAAAAAGAGAAAAAACTCGGACATTCAGACGTTCATGAACGTTCGAACCACAAAAAAATTGAAAATAAAGATGACAGCAAATTGAACCGCAACTCCTTTCATATTGTGAATTCGCCCGTGATTGAGGACGTGCGCGAGGAGAAAGAGCCGCCAATCTTAATCGATGCAGAATTTAGATACGCAGAATTTGACGAAACTCTGATTTTAGCTGCAAGCAAAAGCCTTGAGCCAAACGCACAAGGCAACCATGCACAAGAAAATTCAAATGCTGTGCAATCGGAAAATGGCGCGAACGCGGAACAAGTAACTGAGCAAAGAACGACCCACTCAAAGCTTAAAAACGGAGAAAAAAGCCATAAAAGCATGCAGATGAAGGAGCATCGGCCCCCGTCGGATGAAAAACCGCGACATAGAAGACGAAATAGGTCTCCGTACAGTTTGATTCAACGAGAAAACCAACGAAGCACCTCCCGTAAAGGAAAAACAGAGAGTTCATCTGATGGAAAAAAATCGGATAATGATGATACATCCGAACGAGCTAGGCGCTCTGAGTCCAAAAATCAAGATCGTGTGGAAAATTTTGCAATGCCGCCTCCTCAAATAGAAAGCGAGCAGGGACAAAACATTAAAGATTACGTAGTGCACACTCGAAATGAAACCGAGGCTTTAGATCGAGCAATTGGCCCTTTGGACAAAAGAAGTATGATGGAGCCCTACCGCCAAAAGCCTAGAATAACAAGCACTGTACGCCAAGTTTTTGGACGTTTGGTCGGTCGAAAAAAGTAGATTTTAATGTAAAATGTAATTTCTATAACAACGCTTGACAGGCAATTAAGCCCATTCAACAGCCAAGTGCAACACTAACCCAACTTAAATATTAAGCTTCTCGTATATCCAAACCCTATAATATCAAATCCTAGCTAAGGTATTAACATTCTACTAACGTCTGTCTCCGCCAGCTTAGGAATTTAACATAATTTAAAAGCAAGAATCGACAGACATGAGGAGAATGTTAATAAGCTTAATCCTTGTCCGAATGATCAATAGACGGATGTGCAAATTCAATCGTCGCATCAGGAAACTCTTGCTTTACCGCCTGAAAAAAAGGACGCTGCAAAATCTCCTGTTCTTTGTTTTCACACGCAGCGGCATGCATTTCATTCAACGTGCGTGCACCATCCTGCGAAGAAACTTCGACCACCCAACGGGTTCCGGTCACCTTAAACAAAAATTGCTTCAAAACCGCAACCACTTTTTCTGACGCAGGATTCTTTATCTGAACAGTTATGTGCCCCGCGGAAAAGTCTATGAACGCAAAATCTTTCATTATGGTTTCGTACAGCAACGCCTCCCTAGATTGGTCCAATGCACGAATTAGATCGTCTACGGAGTTCAACGAAGGTTGCTCTTTTCTAGGCTCAGGCGTACTAGGTTGTGAAACAACTGAAACATCGTCTGCTGAGACAGATGACTCGCAGGCTAAAACATTTGATGTAACAAGTACGGATTTGCTGATCAAACTACTTGAGCCGCCTGCAGGAATCTCGTCCATAGACGGCGAGACAGGACTGGAATTAATCCACTCATCCAGCGAAGGAATTGCCGCAGCAAAACAAAGCCGCAAAATCACCATCTCTATTGCCTGCACGGCATACGGCGCTTTTTTTACGTCTTCGAACCCTTTCAGCAATTTTTTCCACAAACTCAATATTTGCATAGACTCAACCGTCGACGCGATCGAATTTGCAATAGATCTTTCAAACTCTGGGATAGTAACGTCGCTAGCGAGTTTAGGGGTAATCTTAAAACACGCTACTCGGTATACGCACTCCAGTAAATCCTGCATAATTGCAACCGGATCCGCTCCATCCTTCACAATATTTCGAACCTGCAAAACGGCGTCTTCATGTTGCTTTTTTACAATAAATTCCAAAACGCCATATAACTTTCGGCGATCTGCTGCGCCCGTCATTGACTCAACTATTGCTCCTGAGATAACGGACTTTCCAGCCGCGTCTGACAAGTTCATCGCTTGGTCTAGTAAAGTAAGCCCGTCTCGCGCCGAACCGTCTGCAGACCGCGCCAATAACGCCAGCGCATCCTGCTCAATTTCGTATCCTTCCTTTTGCGCAATGCTCTGAAAGTGGTCAATCAAGAGCTGCGATTCAATGCGCTTTAGGTCAAAACGAGCGCACCTGGATAAAATTGTTTCAGGAACTTTCGTTACTTCAGTAGTAGCAAATATAAATAGAACGTGACTTGGCGGCTCCTCAAGCGTTTTCAGAAGCGCGTTAAATGCGCTCTTAGACAACATGTGAACTTCGTCTATAATGAAGACCTTGTATTTTCCATATATAGCTCGGTATTGCACCGAATCGATTATTTCGCGAATGTCGTCTACGCCCGTGTGACTTGCAGCATCCATTTCAAGAATATCGGGGTGGCGATCTTCCAACAGCGCCGCACACGAACGACAAATGCCACATGCGACGGGCGATGATGCTGCACCAGAAGAATCTTTTTCAAATGAAACGTTTTCGCAATTTACTACTCTAGCCAAAATTCGCGCTGTCGAAGTTTTTCCTGTACCGCGGATTCCGTTGAATAAAATTGCTTGTGGCAAACGAGATTCGGATACCCCTTTGGACAGTGCACGTACAATTACGTCCTGCCCAATTACGTCACGTAAATCTTTCGGGCGATATTTTCTTGCGAGAACGCGCCGCATTTGCGGGCTAGTAATGTTATCAAAACGAGTATTCATTTCACGACCTCTCCACGATCTATCTACGACCTCTCGAGCCCAGGCCATTATATCGACAGACCCTCGGCAACGCAGTGAACAGTGTGGGATGCTTCCTCTCGAATCTGACCCGTTGTACTGCTTCTACTCACCGAAGATCAGCGCGAGCGTACCAAACATAAAATACGGTTGTCTAGTTTGCCGTTTTTACGGTAGAACTAACTAGGGTGCGGGTGTAGCTCAATGGTAGAGCAGAAGCTTCCCAAGCTTAAGACGGGAGTTCGATTCTCCTCACCCGCTCCAGTTTTGCTGTCGAGCCTCCATTCGCTCGCGTTCGAAAATTTGAGGAAAAAACTCCTGCCGTAAAACTTTTGCATAAAAACAATTATCGTGTGAATTTAATGTCAGCGATTTCAAATCAAGGAAAATTGAGTTTCACGTTATTCAGGGCGATTTCCTCCTTTAATAAAAATTTAAGAACTAGTAGGTATG
>JAISCJ010000038.1 GCA_031265645.1 Holosporales bacterium
TGGCACTGTTTTTGATCGCAATGGTAAAATTCTTGCGACTTCAAGCTTTAGCTATCGAGCGGCCATTGACCTGAACCAATACAATTCTTCAGGTTGGGGGGCTCTATGCAAAATTTTAGGGCTTGATCCCGATATTTGCTTGTCCACATATGTAAGCAAGCAAATCCATAGTGTTGGTCCAACGTCTGTCATTCCAATAAAAGATCAACTTACTTGGCGTGAAATTGCTGGTGTGGAGCTGCTGTCATCGCAAATTCCTGGAATAATGGTTATCCCCCGAATTATTCGCATATATCCTTATGGAAGCGATTGCTGTCATTGTGTTGGATACGTTACGCGCCCCAGTCAGAATGATGTCGAAAATAATGCCAACCTCAAAGTACTTGATGCTTCTATTGGAAAAATGGGCATCGAACGCTACTTTGACGCAAGGCTTCAGGGCGAAATTGGCATAAAGCAGGTCGAGGTAAACGCCGCTCGTCGCATGGTTCGGCTAATCGACGAAAAGAGACCAGCGAAGGGAAGTGACGTATCTTTGACAATAGACATTGAACTGCAAAAGGAAGTAGCTCGCATAATGCAGGATGTCCGCTGCGGTGCGATCCTTGTTTTGAACATCCGAACGGGGGACATTTTAGCGAGCGTTTCTGTTCCTTCGTTTGATCCAAACACATTTTCAAAAGCAGTGACATCAAAAGACTGGAATGAGTTGACAAACAATGCAGACTTGCCACTCATTAATCGGGCTGTTTCTGGCGTGTATGCTCCTGGTTCCGTGTTTAAGCCGATTGTTGCACTTGCTGCACTTAATAACGGAATAATCCTCAAGCAAACTCGCTTTTGTTGCCCAGGGTATTACGAAATAAATCGAAATCGCTTTCACTGTCACTCGTGGCGATTTGGCGGACATGGCTCAATGGATGTCATACGGTCATTGGAAAAATCATGCGACGTCTTTTTTTACAACGTGGCAGTAAAACTTGGGCTAACGCCAATCATTAATACCGCGAAGGACTTTGGATTTGGAGCTCGGACAAACGTGGAGCTACCAGAAGAAAAAAGAGGGCAGATTCCATCTACTAGCATGCCTTTGCAAAAGCAATACGTTGGACAAACGATAAACCTTTCAATCGGGCAAGGTCAATTAACTGCAACACCGCTGCAACTTGCTGTCATGACGGCTCGGTTGGCCAGTGGAAAGTGCATTACTCCGCATATTGTGATTAATGCCTCTTCAGATGAGTCATCACAACCGACCCCTGCCAAGCTACCATACTCAAACGACGCCCTTGAAATTGTGCGTGCGGGGATGGCTGCCGTTGTAAAAAGCGGACCCGGAATGCGCGCTCAAACGAACGCATTGAGCATTGCGGGAAAAACCGGAAGCACGCAAGTTTGCCGCATAACAAAGGAAGAGCGCCAGCATGGCCGAGCGATTGAGCGACCATATCACCTGAAAGATCATGCGATATTTATCGCATATGCTCCTGTGGACGATCCTCGCATTGCAGTTGTAGTTGTCGTCGAGCATGGAGAAAGCGGCGGTAGGGCCGCTGCTCCATTGGGCGGAAAGGCATTAGCGGCTGCTCTGCCGGACTAAAATAATAGATACCTAATTATTTATTGAATTTGATTCAATACTTTCCATCACATTAAAATCAAAGTTGCTTCGGTATTGGAAGTCCTGCACGAGATGAAAAATTTTGAATTTGACCGTATATTTGTTCGTATATATTCATATATATGGGATGGATACAATGAAAGTTTTGATGTATAATTATTAAGCTTATTAAACTCTTATCTGCAACTCCAGTTTTGTGAAATAATCTCGGTCTATTGCCTTCATACAAGGCAAACCCAGCTTCACTGACTGGCGATATAATAAACCTTAATTTATTATTTATGAGGATTGTGTGTACACCTAGTATGACACCTATTTCTTCTGTATCGGTTAATAGAAATTTTAGAATAGATACACCATAGTCTACTAAAGGTATGGGAGAAATATTGAGCTTTTTCTGAATTAGTTCCATGCTTTCTCGTTCGCGATACAGTGCATGCGTATATCGAGCTCTCAGTCGTTTTTTTTCACGTTCTAAGCGTGGATCGTCTTTAATTTTTTTGCTGGACACTTTAGACAATGCCTGACCAGCAATATGTATCCATAATGAATTAGAGCTATCGTCGAGATAGTCGTTTGTGTGACGTAATTCATGAAATAAACATTCATGAGCCTCTAGTTTTTCTACACTCGCTAGCTTTATTATACCAAAAAACAAATTTCTTTCTCGGTCATATATCTGCATATATACACTTCCGGTTATTTGTATCAAAAAAAGAGACACTTGTTTAAATTCGTTATACATTGTTACGCACTGATTTTCATATTGTAGATCAGATCTTAATTCTGAACCTGTGCTGTTCCATATTTCGAACATAGCGGGGAACTCTGAATAATAACCCATCCGTTGTTTTGGCAGATTTTCTCTATAATACCTAGTAAAATTGTTGTGGCCAGATTCTCCAAAAAATATAATTATTTGTGCAGTTTTATTTATTCCAGTTAATAGTGGGTGCTCCAGTAAATATAATAGTTCTGTTCTGCCAATAGGATTCGCTAGTATCTTCATAAAAGCAGATTTTGCCGCGTATATATCTCCATGTATGGCAGAGTCTGGAATTATTTTTTGTAAATCTTCCATTGTGAGCTTTCGGGCTCGATTTGCCATATCGATGACGTTTTCACGGCAAGGACCTTGAAGCGAGGAATAGTCGAATAATTTCAATGTTCGACAAAGGTCACCCTGTGGAAGTAAAGATCTGTCGACATAACCATCACCCTGTGAACGTGAAGGTATGCCGAAATTCAATATTTTTTGTTCATGAACCTCATCCGTCCCTATTAGCGCCTGATCTTCTTCTAACCGAAATGTAACATTAGAGCCAGGTAAAAGACTTAAAATATTACCATCGCGCTTCTGGCTTGGCGTGTGAGCTAAACATATTGGTGTAAATAGTGGACCATTCGACGCTTGGGGATATGCTTTGAGAGAAAATGTTACCAAGCAAGGGGATTTCATATCAGGATTAGTGCAATTTTCTGCGTTCTCGATAAACAAATGAGGATAACCCAGCCACATATTGAGTGGATTGCAGTCTGTTACGTTTGGTGGGACTTGAATAGAACATTCTCCTATTGCGCTCCTTACGACTAGCAGCATTGCTAAAAAGATATGATTTTTTATCATATTAAACCTAATTTTGAGATCATGAATAACTAGTGCTATCAAAATTCTACGAAATACGCAAAATCCCGAAAATCGACCCTGTTACGTCTCTGTGTACGATTCTTGCATTGCAGTTGTTGTTGTGTCGAGCATGGATAAAGCGGCGGAAGAGCCGCTGTTTCCTTGGGTGGAAATGCCTTATTCGCGGCTTAACTTAATTTATAGTTTTTTACATATACGGGCTATTGTATCTGTAGTGTATTGCCTCTTCGACATGGTGTTCCTTTATTTCCTCGGATCTATCCAGGCTTGCGATACTTAGGGCAACTTTTAGTAGTCTCGTGCAGCTTCGAGCCGATAAATCTCGCTTTTCTGCAAAAATTCGAACACACGTTTGCGTATCAGGCAGCAATTGTTCGCGTTCGTTCTTCGGCAAATTTTGCCTAAACTCAAGTGCAGAAATTACTCGTTGCTGAATATCTGCAGATGTATCTACTGGAAGCGCTTGTTTTCGTGGCAACAAGTCGTCCACAGAAACTTGAGGAACGTATATAACAAGGTCAAAGCGGTCAAACAGTGGCCCTGAAATCTTAGATTGATAGTCAGATGCACATCTTGGGGCGCGAGAGCACTCTTTCTGTGTCACGCCATAATATCCACATCGGCATGGGTTCATTGCCGCCACAAGTTGTATTTTTGCTGGATACGTTACGTGTTGGTTCGCTCGCGAAACTGTGATTACGTTTGATTCAAGTGGTTGCCGCAAAGATTCCAACGCAGTGCGCGAAAACTCTGGCAGCTCGTCCAAAAACAGCACGCCATTGTGCGAGAGCGATACTTCCCCAGGCTTGGCGTGTATACCTCCGCCAATGAGCGCCACGAGTGACGCAGAGTGGTGCGGTGCGCGAAATGGTCGTTGCGCCATGAGCCCTTCATCGGGAAGCATTCCCGCTAAGCTATATATCATTGTGGTCTCGATGGCTTCATTAGGGCTCAATGGAGGCAAAATTCCCATTAAGCGCTGTGAAATCATTGACTTGCCTGCACCTGGAGGACCAATCATCAATATGTTGTGGTGCCCAACTGCCGCAATTTCAAAGGCTCGTTTCAGCAAAGATTGCCCTCGTACGTCTTGCATATCCCCGCAGTTCGACGCCGATATCGCCTTAATTGACGGAGGTGTTGGATTTGCTAGCTGAGTGTCCCCTTTAAAATGGCTGACGAGCGACACTAAATCTGGCGCAGCGAGTACATGAAGATGATTCCCTGCCCAGGAAGCTTCGTTGCTGTTGGCGGATGGGCATATCAACCCCCTGCTAGTGGACGACGCCATAAGTGCGGCAGCTAATACTCCAATAACCGGTGCAATTAGCGCATCTAAACTCAAGCCTCCAATAATCACATATTCCTGAAGCTGGTTTTTGTCGAATGCATCAAGAGCAGCCAATATTCCAAGCGCGATCGGCAAATCGTAGTGCGCACCTTCCTTTTGTAAATCAGATGGCGCCAAATTGACGATTATGCGTCTCGGTGGCAGTGTTAATCCAACATGAGAAAAACTTGCCCTGATCCGCTCTTTTGATTCAGCAATAGATTTATCAGGCAATCCCACAATGACAAAGTTTGGCAAACCTGACGCAATTTGAACCTCGACTGAAACATCTTTAGTTTCAATGCCATTGAAGGCGACGGTGGACAGTTTGCTCAACATAAGAATTGCTCACCTGAAAATTCGTATTTTTCGATATATATTCATTGCTAAATTAGGTAAAACCTCCGCAGGCAGGACATATATAATAAACAAGCTTCAGACGATTTCACAGGGCCCCCCCAAATAAATTGAATGAGGGCCCAATTTATGCAAACTCAGGATGCTAAAAGCTATGGTCGCGCACCACGAACCGCTGTTGTCGCAGCTGGAGCCGCAGCTACTGGGTAAGCAGCCGCAGCTGGAGCCGCAGCCACTGGATAAGCAGCCGCAGCTGGAGCCGCAGCATACGCTGCAGGTGCTGGCAGATACGCAGGGCTTGCAAATTGTTGTTGCTGCATTTGCTGCATCTGCTGTTGCATCTGTTGTTGCTGCTGCTGTTGCATTAGCATCATGTAAATTTGCATCAGGTACGTGCGAATTGGCTCAAAATTCTTAACAATACCTGTCAGGATTGCTTTTACCGCATCATACATATCCTGATCTTTGATCTTTTCGGCAACCTTCATACATTCATCCAACGTTGCGCCTGAGGCTCCCATCATCGCCATCATCATGGGGTTCATCCCGCCCATCATGCCGCCTCCCATCATGGGGTTCATGCCTCCCATACCTCCCATTCCACCCCCCATCATGGGGTTCATACCTCCCATACCTCCCATTCCACCCATCATGGGGTTCATCATGCCACCCATCATGCCCCCCATCATTCCAGCCAGACCAGGCAAACTAGGCATCATACCCATTGAATGTCCAATTGTTGATGCGCAGAACACGCCTAATACAAAAATCTTTTTTTTCATAGCAATCTCACGCTTCTTCTTTTTCGATTTTATCTTTATCTGAATACAGAATACAGTAAAGATATTAAATATTAGTTAAAGAATGTCGTGCAACACTGGTGATTATGTATTTGTGTTATATTTTCCACATTAATAAGTATACAGAAGTTGCCGCTTTTAGTATGACAGGGTAGCATGAGCAATACCAAATTATAGCATAACGTGGGGATAGTAGTTTCGCATAGTGTTGCACGTGTTTATTTAAACGGCAGCTGAGTTTTATCCGTGATTACCTCATTGACCACAATCAGCAACGTCGATATGATGTGATTATGTCTCCTTCGTCTAGCGGTTAGGACATCGCCCTCTCACGGCGGTAACATGGGTTCAAGTCCCGTAGGAGACGCCAATTGGTGCGAAACAGTGATATGATGAATTGTTGTCTTGCTATTTCTAGCGCAGAGTGAAAACCTGCTGAATGAATTCGAGTCGAAGCTTGTGGAAAATCAATTGCAAGAATCTCCTAAAAAATTTGGCTTTGTTGCAATAGGCGGATTGCCCAATGCAGGAAAATCGTCTTTGCTAAACCGACTCGCAGCAGAGAAAGTTGCCGCGGTATCACGCAAACCACAAACAACGCGCTTTAATATCCTGGCGGTGAAAGAATTTGGCGACGCTCAGGTCGCGTTCGTCGATACGCCTGGCTTGGGAACGATCGATAATCCTGTGGGTAAATTTCTTCGAAAAAGCTCCTTTAACGCGCTAAAAGGTGCAGATGCTGTTGTGTTTGTCGTGGACGTATCTTCGAAGAACAGCGAGCCAAGCCTTAAGCTGGCAGAATCTCTGATTCGAAAATATGAAGACACGCAATTCTTTGTGGCATTTAATAAAATTGATAAAGTGAAGCCTGCTCGTGTTGTTGAGGTCGCAAGCGCTTACCAAACGTTCGAGAAAGTCAAAGATTTTTTCATGATTTCGGCTCTTCTGGGTCATGGCGTTGACGTATTATTAGGCAATATTCTTACGAGGATTCCTCAGCAAGATTGGCTGTATCCGCAGCAAAATGGTAAAAATTTGGTGCGTTGGACGTCTGAAATGACGATGGAGAAAATTTTCGAGAACCTACATAACGAAGTTCCGTACCAAACGTATGTAAACACTGTGGCAGTGCAAGAAGATAGCGATGGATTGCATATTTACCAAGACATCGTCGTTGCTAAGCCTGGTCAAAAAGCAATTGTTTTAGGAAAAAAAGGCCAAATCCTGAAAAATATGGGAACAAACGCTCGCCTCGATATTGCCAAGATTTTAAAGCGCCGTGTGCATTTGCATCTTTTGGTGAAGGTCAAGGAGGATTGGATGAGCAAAACATCAAGCTTAGTTGATGCAGGATTCATCGAAAGCTAATTCACTATGCATACACCGTCTTCGCAATTTTTGGCCGCCGATCCACACGTTAGTACATGGCTGTCGGCTTCAGCTGGTAGCGGCAAGACAAAGGTTCTTATTGACCGCTTTGTTCGTTTGCTGATTGCGGGCGAACAATTTTCGTCCATCCTGTGCTTCACCTACACAAACGCTGGTGCAATAGAGATAAAACAGCGACTTCAGCTGCGACTGCAGGAAATGTCCGAAAGCGAAAATTTGCAAGAAATCCTGTCCGCGCTGTTACAGCGCCCTCCGACAGACAATGAAGTGCAACGTGCGAAAACACTATTTTTTCTTTCGTTGCGAAATCCTCAATCTATTCAAATACAGACAATACACAGTTTTTGCAAAGATTTTTTGCTTCAACAATTTGGCGTAATTGGTGATAACGAAATTTTAAACCAAGCTGAAGCAACAAAGGTTTTAACGCAGGCACAAATGTTGTATTGCAATGAGTGTATTCCTAGTGGAAAATCATTTTTCAAATCATTTTTGCAGCGCTCGAATGATCATGACTGTGCTCAAGTTGCTTGTATTTCCAATCTTTATCAAGTTGCGTCAAAAAACCATACGCCAGA
>JAISCJ010000052.1 GCA_031265645.1 Holosporales bacterium
GTGTTTTAAAACCGCGCAGTCCGAGTGCAACATCAAACAGCCCCTGCACGGCAGCCTCTCTTACTGCTGCTGTAAGAACATATAGACGTGACGTATATATCTTTCGCCTGATTTAGTTCTTCAACTGTTCCTTCGTTGCTCAGCCTACGTGCATTCTCAAACAATTCCGCACTCCTTTCATCAGAACTGCCTGCTCGCCTCGCCGCCCGTTTTTGTTGCTCATCAGCACTCGTTGCGTTGCATTGTGTACACATGGCAAGTGCAACAGGAAATAAAAAAGATGTACAATATAAATAGAACGATTTCATCGCAATTACTCATAAATCCTCAATCATTCTTTATTTATACACTCTTTTTACAAAATTAGCAATAGTTTTTTTCGTCGGCAGATTTTTTTTCATGGCTCGCGCAACAAAATTTTTTTCATGGCTCGCGCAACAAAATTTTTTGAAAAAGATACGAATTGAAGAGTACCATTAGCTTAGTAGTAAAATATGAAATAGAAAAACAATGATGCAAATGCGTTCTTGGGCGAATTCAACGAATCGAAAAGTTGCTATGAAAAAATACCTTACGTTACTAAACTGTTTGGCAGGAATTCTGTTTGTTTCTTGTTCGCACAAACAAACTCAAATCGAGCCTGACGCTCCACAATCACACTATTTCCCATACACAATTGAGCAGTTAGAGAAAAGGCTAAAAACCCCTGGTTTTAACATAAATGCTAGGTATTTACTCAATGATCGTGATGTAGAAACGTTGCTATACATGGCCGCGGAACAAAATGATTTAGATATGGTGAAATTTCTCGTCGCCCATGGGGCAAGTATCGAGCGCTGCGATTTTTTCGATAGTTATCATCCACTAGGCGCCACAACAGATCCACGCATCGTGGAGTTTTTCCTTCAAAATGGAGTGGATATCGAAACAAGCAGCGGTATGTCGTGCGTAACGCGGCTGCACCAAGATGTAGCTAAAGGGGATCCAGAAATGGTGGAGTTGTGCTTTAAATATGGTGCTAACCCGAATCCTCACCTAGGCAATGGCGACTGTCGCACGCCACTCCTGGAAGCTTGTTGGTGTCTTAAAAATCCCAAAAAAGATCAGAAATGGTGGGGCCCTGAAAGAAAGCATGAACGTCAATATTTTGAAGTAATTAAAATACTTGTTAAAAACGGTGCAGATATAAGAGCTGTTTCGAAATATATGGAAACTGCGCTGGACATTGCTAAAGATGCCGGGAACAAAGAGGTTATAAAATTTCTACAAAGGGAGCTGCGAAAGAAGCGGCCGTATCCATACACCCTCAAAGAATTAAAGAAAAAGGTGGCTGATCCGCAGTTTGATATTAATGCTGAATATGGGAGCCGATGGGATCGGTTTGGTAGGACGTTACTGGCATTAGCGGCTTACAATGATGACTTTCAGTACGTGGAATTTTTGATCTCGCACGGAGCGAAATGTAACGATAACGCCCCATTGGAAGCCGCGGCAATACATGGAAATGCGCGAATAATGAAGCTGCTTTTAGGGGTTTGCCATAATTTGGAGGAGCGGTGTGATTTCGTGAAGCAGCGTGATTCCTTTGTGATGTCTCCACTCGCTACAGCCTGCCTGTATTGTAAAGGTGGCGATCGGCAACATCTTGAAACAATAAAACTTTTGGTAAAATCCGGCGCAAATTTGAATTGGGAGGATAGTTTTGGGCGAACTCCGTTGAGTTTACTTGTTCTTTGCCATCTGGAAGCAAAGAAGGATGATCCGTATACATTTGTGTGGAAGGGTAATATTGACGCCGTAGAATTTTTGTTAAAACACGGGGCGAAAGTTGGCATAGAGGCGCTTTTGTTATTTAAAGAAAAAAGTTTCGAGTATGGTGATGTGTTAAACATTGTGCGAAGTTCTAGCTTAGATAGCCCAGAAGAAATAAAGTTGAGAGATTTGCTCGAAGAATATTTGAAAATTAATGGGTAAGGAAAAGCTTTTAGAACGGGCGCGTGTTTCGACTAAAATATGGGGTTGCTTTTGATTCGCTTTTTTGTTACAATGCAATATGTTGGAAATTTTTTGAGAAAATAGTATGAAGTACAATGTGGTCAACAGACGGATTGGCAAGAGGCGAAGCGCAAGTGGGAGAAGCGCGAGTTGGCGAAAGGCAGGTGCCAGCGCAATTGGATTGCTGCTTGCACTTGGTGTAGGAAATGTTGATGCTGCGGACGGGGCTGGCGAACCTGTTGTCCCAAGCGCAGCTGGAGCAAAATCACCTGCAGATTGTGGCAGAAGAGTTACAGTTGTGCGTGGGCTAGTGCATTACAGTTATGTATATAATCTAAACGAAGTAGGAGCGCACGTACTTATTCCTCGCTCAATTACGTTTTTATCACATCCAGCATACTTGACTACTGCTTATCCTACCCAAATATCGCAAAATCCAGCTGTTTGTGTTGATATCGTTTTCGAAACAGGTAGTAAGCTACGTAAAATGCTTCCATGTGCATTTGCTCACAGCGCGCTTAGACATATACGTATCCCTGCAAGCGTTGAATTGGTAGGGGACTGGTGTTTCAAGGAGAGTAGACTACGCTCTATTGTATTTGAAGAAACAAATGATGCACAGCCCCCAGAGGTAGTGATAGGACAGGATGTGTTTTATGGTACTTCAGTACAGACAATAAGGTTTCGCGAGAATACAGTGTTAAGTTGCAATACACTTAAGTTTTCTGGGCTTGATTGCGTGAATATGCCTTGTGTTTTTGGTTCAGCTACACCACTTGAGGAGCCACTTGATGATGAGTTTCTACGGACAATTAATATGCAACCTCCTTTCGAAGCGAGGCGTATGATAATTACACGCCGTTTTAGCCTACCAGACAGATGTTGTGCTAACCGTATTATACGTTCTATTTTTTTTAAACCTGGTTGTAAGGTTTTAGTATTGGG
>JAISCJ010000087.1 GCA_031265645.1 Holosporales bacterium
GACCAAAGTAACACCCCTGCATCTAGAACGTTTTTAAATTTAATGGGAAGTTCTGGGTATTTTAAACTGTTCAGATCTGACAGCATTTCTTTAGGTTGCGAGCGACTAGAAACAGAAAAAGCAAAAGCCTTGGTTATTATTCCCTCGACATTTGAACGAGATGTTCTGGGGGGGAAACAAGGAAAGATTCAAGTCTTGCTCGACGGCACAGATAATTCGTCTATTAGTGCGGTTAGCGGATATTTGGGATTCGTGCAAAACCAAGCAATATCTGAACTGTTTCAGAATTCGACTAAAGCACCCTATGTTCATGTGGCAAGTCGTTTTTTGTTTAATCCCGAATTAAGTTCACAGTGGTTCGTTGTGCCAGGTTTAACAGCAGTCATCATGGCAATTTTATCAATTTTACTTACCGCACTTACCGTTTCGAGAGAATGGGAAAATGGATCAATGGAACTGTTGTTGTCTACGCCAATTCGCCCAATGGAAATAATTGGTGGGAAGATATTGCCATATGCCGTATTAGGCCTTCTGTCAGTGTTAGTCGTATACTCGGTCGCCAGGCTTCTATACGGCGTACCTTTTGTCGGATCGCATTTAGTATTTGCGGCTGGAACACTCATCTTCCTGTTTGCATACCTAGGGTTAGGTTTATTTGTTTCTACCTCTGTAAAAACTCAACAGGCCGCAGTGCAAATTGCTATGGTGGTCGGCCTAATGCCCTCAATGTTATTTTCAGGGTTTATTTTTCCATTGGAGCATATGCCTCAAGCGTTTAAGGCCATTGCAACAATTTTTCCCGCACGCTGGTATGTACAGATTGCAAGGGACCAATTTTTGAAAGGATCAACCTTTCGCGCATTGCTGTATCCATTTGCATCTCTTACTTTTCACTTATTCTTGATTATTTCAGTGTGTTTCATGAGATTTAAGCGGACATTGGAAAAATGAAGTTACTCGGCTTTATAAAAAAAGAGGTTATCCAAACCTTGAGGGATCCACACCTTGCCGTGATGATTTTACTCGCTCCAGTTTTTCAAATTTTGCTTTTTGGATATGCATTAACGAATGACGTAACAAACATCAGGCTTGGCGCGTATTTTTCGCCTGGCGATGTTGTCTGTGCCGACATATACAATGCTGCATTGGCTTCAGGTCGCTTCACACCGGTTGATACATCAAATTTAAGGCCAGAGGACGCTGTTCAGAGCGGCAAAGCAGATGCAGTAATTGTAGCGCCAGAAGGTGGCTTGACGCGCGGGCACGGAACTGCCACGGGGAAACTACAGCTGTTGATTGATGCGTCAAATGTTATTCGCGCAATTGCAATTGACGGATTCATCCAAGGAATCACAAGAAAAACATGCGAGCCACCTTCCGCGCCGCCATTGACACTTGCAGTACGAACACTATTCAATCCGACACTTGATACAACGACATTTACTGTTCCTGGTGTAATGGCAATGATTTTAATGATACTTGTCATGATTTCGACTTGCACATCAATTGCTAAAGAAAAAGAGAGCGGCACATTTGAAACCATCATTTCTGCGCCAATCAAGCGTAGTCATATTATTCTTGGCAAAACCGTTCCGTTTGCGATCATTGGACTATTAAACACATTTGAAATATTGATCGCAGGGCGAATATTTTTTGATTTACCATTCGTTGGAAACATATTTATATTTACGATCGAAAACCTTGCATTTGTGACATGTGCTGTTTTCTGCGGAATTTTGTTATCAACGTTTGTTAAAAATCAGCAGCAATCCATGCTTTGTTGCTTTTTTGTGATATTCATTTTGATGATGTTGTCTGGGTCATTTTTTCCAATAGAAAATATGCCAGGTTGGTTGCGTGCCCTATCTCATGTCAATCCATTAGCGCATCATACATTTTTAATTCGCAACATGTTGCTCAAGGGAGGAAACATTAGCTACGTAATTGAGCATATGGTTGAAATGTTGCTAGCAGGCGCAGCCATTGCCATTTTAGCGTTTCGGCGGTTTAGAATTACATTAAATTGATTAAAATCTATAAAAACAACCCCTTTGTACACAAATTTATTTACTAAACCGGACATTTCTAAATTGCGTTGACAATCTATTATTCAATGTGGTGCCCATCAAAAGCCTCAACGTACGCGTCATTAAATATATCAACCTCGCCTTTTTGCGTCGCAGCGCTAATGACCAAAAATCTAGCATTGGGCTTTTTCTTATATTCGACGATTACGTAACACTTTTTCAAACAGTTGTTATTCAAAGGGTCTTCTGTAGTTTTTCGATAAATGTGGAGTTTGGTTGTTGCTGGATGATCTATAAGGTAATAAAACCTTATTCCTTCTATCTCTTTTCCATGTTCTCCTCTATATGAAAAATATAAATAATAAGAAGGTGGCGTTTTAACCATAATGTTTACTAATTCACTTATTGATTGTTTATCTTGGCGCATTTTTTTTGTGAGTCTGATTTTGAATTTATTTTCCCCGCCAAGCAAATTGATATACTCTCGCCCTGCAAAGAGGAGCGAAATGTTGTCGGATTTGCTCATGTTATTAACTGTTGTCATAAAAAAAATTCTTCTTAAAAATATATAAAAACCGAACGAACTAAATCGTCCACACTTTTGCTAAAACGTTAAACATCCGAACAGCTTTTTCATTATGTGTGTAGGATTTGCTGCCACGCAATGTTTTCCCATCCATACAAATGTGCTGATGTGGGGCAGAATTTGGTGCAATTAACTGCTCTACAGCCTGTTTTTCTTCATCAGTTAAATGTTCTGTAGCAACATAAGTAAGCATCAACTGAACTTGTTCTTGCCCGAATTTCCCTGCCAATTGACTAAAATATTCGCGAAAGACTCTTTCTAGGTCGTCAGCATCAATGCCGGTAAGAATTTTCCAAATGCATGATTGAGTTGGAAAATGTCGACATTTTAGGCCGAAAAAAGCCTTTAATTTTAGGAAATGTATAGCAATAAATCGCTATATATCGATATAAGTTTTTGCGGAACTTTTGATTGCCATGATTGAAAAAAGGATGATTGCCCAAAGAGAGTACTCTTTGCCATTGAACTCACGAACGTCGTAGACAGTCTTTAGCAAAGTTATTAATGAGGATAGCATATGTTCCTCGATTGAAATAAAAATACTAGAAGATTAATCTGTAATTCTCGGGCCGTTTTCCCACCTGGTCGTCTAGCCTAGATACAACCCGCATCTTTATTGCTTAGTGTTCAGTATTCTTACTGCAAATGCGCTTGTTTTGCTTGCTAAACT
>JAISCJ010000105.1 GCA_031265645.1 Holosporales bacterium
CCTGAAAAAGGAAATGCTCCGCCGAGACCAAATTTCGATCGCGGAAGAAGAGCAGCAAAAGGGATACGAAACTTTCGACGAGATCTGCATTCGCCTAGGGTTTATCACGTCGCCGCAAATAAAAAAGTTATTAGCTCAAATTACCGGTATTCCGTACGTTGAACTAAACAGACAAAATGTTCTTCCTGCGCTACTAAAACTGTCTCAAGAACATTCTCGAGAGAATTTGCGCTTCATTGTGTTTAGTGTGTCCGAAAATTTGAATTTAAAAATGTCAATAAATGTTGCGATGGCAGATCCTGCAGATTTGTACATGCGGGACATTGTCGAGCGGCAGTTGAGAGCGCACTTTGGGTTCAGGGGGACCTTCGAGTTTTTTTATGCAGATAAAAATGCGATTGACGAATGTTTTGAGGAAAAAGTTTTTACACCAGAAGTTACAGCGCATGAAGAGCACAGTGTTGCAAA
Source organism: Holosporales bacterium (assembly GCA_031265645.1). GTDB lineage: Bacteria > Pseudomonadota > Alphaproteobacteria > BNTO01 > BNTO01 > JAIRNK01. Next base: position 469 of record JAISCJ010000105.1, read on the forward strand.
TTTATTTCATAGCATTTTGAAAAAAGCAGTTGCATTACAGGCATCAGACATACATTTTCATGCAACGCCAACTCTCGTCCAAGTGCGGATGCGTATTGATGGCTTGCTGAACACTGTACACGAATTGCATTACAGTATTTGGCCTAATTTAGTGATTCGAATTAAGATTTTATCGAATATTGATATCGCTGAGTCGCGCCGTCCTCAATCTGGACATTTTGACTTGTCGTTCGACGACGCACAGAAATTTGACTTTCGCGTTTCGACTCACCCAACAATTTATGGCGAAAGCATCGTTATTCGTGTTTTGCATAAAAACAAGAAGGTCATGTCGCTATACCAACTTGGCATTTCAAACGAAATATCAGCCAAGCTTCTGGAAATCATAACGCGCCCGTACGGACTATTTTTGCTATGTGGGCCGACTGGTTCTGGAAAAACGACAACGCTTTATGCGCTGTGCTCACATATGGACGCGCAAAAGCAAAACATTATGACATTGGAAGAGCCAGTGGAATATCAAATGGAGCATGTTCGCCAGACGGAAATCAGCCGGAATGGTGTAATGAACTTTGCGGATGGCGTACGTTCGATCTTGCGGCAGGACCCTGATGTTATTTTCATTGGCGAAATACGCGACGAAGAGACCGCAAACATTGCGTTGAGAGCGGCGATGACGGGGCACTTGGTGCTGTCGACTATTCACTCAAACGATGCTCTGCGTGCGCCCAATCGGTTATTTGACTTAGGAGTTAAGCCCGCGCTGTTATCTGGGCAAATTATCGCGGTAATGTCGCAGCGGCTAGTTCGTTGCACCTGTGCAATTTGTGCAGGGCAGGGGGGTTTGGAATGCGGACAGAGTGGCTATATGGGGCGCACTGCTATATGCGAACTTATGTCTGTCGATGATGCGATTGATGAGTGCATATCTTCACAAAAATCAATTAGCCATTTGGCTGCATGCGCAAAAAACAATGGGTATGTGCCAATGCTGGAGGACGGGTTGGAAAAAGTTCGCCGTCGGATTACCACGCACAGCGAATTACAAAGAGCACTTGGAGTAATGAAATGCTGACTTTTCCACGCTCTAGGGCTCCCATATGAAACACAGGATTATTTCAGGATACAATCTCTGCAAAGCAAAGGGTATATCCTGTGTGTTTCAAATAGGAGATGTATAGTCAACCGTATTTTTTGATGATTTGAAAAATACTTGACTACTAAATGAACGCAAAATTCAAAACGAAAGCAATTGGGGGAGATGTTAATAATTTATTAAATGTTTTATGTAACTATTAACTGTCCGTTCCCGTAGATCGTTTGTGTATGCAAGAGTCGCAAGAATATGAACTACTAGATATTCCTGGATTAGATAATCTAAAAATAGCAATAACACCAAAAATGCGCCGTAACGAAAGCGACGATTCTGGCGTACGAACGAGGGAATGGACACTAACAATGGATACGGTTTTCCTTCCAACGACCTTTATCGAGTTGTTTGGCTGGTATGCAGAATCCGAAAGAGAAACAGGAACAGACGTTGGAAACCAATTGTTCACATCGTCTAGCATAAAACATTCAGAACTTGTGGTTGTCATCCCTTGTGGGAAACATTTGGCAGACTTAGAGAACATGCTCGCGAGCGGGGAACTAATATCAAATGTTATTATCACCAGATTTATTCGAATCGGGATATTTATAGAGCTTCCAATTCAGATAAATACTTTTAGAGGTTGCTATATTACCATGGTCCAGCAATATTTGGACTATCTTATCGTTCGTCTGAGGATCAGCAAAAAAACAGTCGTTTGCACAGCATTTGACCAAGATGGATTTCCAAGTGGAGTTGGATTGTTTAACGTATCGTTCATCTCTGGAGCAACAGGCTTCGGTTTGGCAGATATGTTAGAAATGCTTTGGTAATACGTGCCGTCTACTCTCGGAAACTTAATAATATTGCGTTTACACAAAAAAAAATTGGGTAGTTCAGTAGTAAAATAACGCCTAGGAGTTGATATAATGTAGCATTTTTGTTGTATAATTAATTATTGGAATATTTATTAGGGGACAATATGGATGTATCATCATGTAAGGCTATAGTATTTTCGTGCATTATTACTTCGATGGTAGAGCCGCTTATTTGTGCAACCAATATGATGGATGCAGCTGGAGACGTCGTAGAAAAAGCCTACAGGCTTGCTGCAAAGACAAGTGTAATTATTGAAGAAGTTACAGCGCCAGCAATGCCTTTATATATGAGGTGGCTAAGCGCTTGCGATCGTGTTGTTACATCTGCATATGCCCAAGCGTGGTACCTAACACTAGAGGCAGCGAATACTAGTTGGCGTGTCGCAGGAGAACTTTACTACATCACGACTAATGCAGGGGATAGATTTGGAGAAACTATTGTACCAATCGCTCGAGAAAAAACAAGAGCGATAGGAGAGCAAGCGTTGGAAGCAGTGAATGATGGTTGGGAGGTAGTTTGCTATGTCACGACTGAGACAGGGAGAATAATTGGCGAAATTGTTAGCCCAATGGTACCTCCTGTCCTCGGAATAGCAAAATCTATAGGGGACCAAACGTTGGTAACAGTGAAGGATGGCTGGGAGATAGTTTCTGATATCGCGACGGAGACAAATCGAAAAGCTTGCGGAGTTATTTTGCCAATGATGCATATTTTACAAGCAAGAGCAATAGATATTGAAGAGCAAGCGCTATATGCAATAAACGGTGGCTGGAATATCATCGTAAAAACCTCTGAAGCCACGGCTGATACAGGGCAAAAAGTTGGCGAAATTATTATACGAATGGGGCCTCCTACTGTAGATATGGTAGTTGCTGTCGGTCGTGCTGTTGGACATGCAGGCCAGGAAACGTTGCATACAGTAAAAAAACTTCCTAGCACCTGTTCGCAAATGCGTTCAGCCACAGGAATTTTCGTCTCGAATCTCAAGAGCTATACTAAGGGTCTGTGGCCGCTGATTGTTAAATATACTCCATAATGAGCATCAATATTAACTTCCATTAACGTTTTCGCCCATATGACTCTAATCTGTAAATCAGACTAAAGATCAATAGTGAAAAACATTAATGGAATCTTAATAAAAACTGAAACCTGCTAGTACGTCGCGTGAAAACAAAGCAATTATGACCAACAAGTAGTTTTATAAATAAAATGCTAAAAACATATCGTAGTTCAATTACCGTAAGTGTCCTTGTCTTAACGCTATTGCAGCACTTCAATATGAAGGAACAACGTAGTTTCCGACTTTCGTGGAAATCGAGGTGAGTTTTAGTTATTATTATTGTAATATTTTTCTATACGCGGCTTCAAAGCGGACACGGAATGCCCATTCCATCTATCAAGAGGAACATCGAGCCATGGCAAGATCCTAATGCAGAGCCCTATATTCAAATAGAGTCAATCAGCAAAAAATACGCGTTTATAGAGGCAGTTCGCAACGTATCGCTCTCTATATATAAAGGGGAGCTTTTTTCCCTATTAGGAGGATCTGGATGTGGAAAGAGCTCTTTGCTGCGAGTCCTTGCGGGTTTTGAGGCTCCTACATCTGGTAGAGTGATCATCGACGGTGTTGATATAACCAAGTTGCCGCCATACGAACGCCCAGTAAACATGATGTTCCAGTCATATGCCCTGTTTCCGCATATGACTGTTTATCAAAATATTGCGTATGGACTTAAACAGGAATCGCTCTCTAAAAGCGTTATACACGAGCGCGTTATGGAGTCTTTGGATCTCATTCAACTGTCATCGTATGCAAATCGCAAGCCGAATGAGCTTTCTGGTGGGCAAAAGCAGCGTGTCGCGCTGGCTAGAAGTTTAGTAAAGCGCCCGAAGCTTCTGCTTTTAGATGAGCCGTTAACTGCTTTGGACAAGCGCTTACGGGAGCAAACACAGTTCGAGCTAGTAAACATCCAAGAGCGCGTTGGCATTACTTTCATCCTTGTCACACATGA
>JAISCJ010000019.1 GCA_031265645.1 Holosporales bacterium
CTTCAGCTTCTCATCTGTTTGTGTCATATGGTCATCCCAGCCCTATTTAGTTGAGCCACAAGCCCCCTTAGTCTATATTGTTGAAAAGACGCAAGCACGCCGAAGTATGCCGTCAAACGCGCTAACACAGTTATTCTTATTTTCCCCTATGCGAGCCGATCCGCACCTTAATTCTGGCACAAATTCAAGGGCCCGTCTTGGCTGCATCCGCACGCCGCATGGAGAAATTCAGACGCCCGCATTCATTTTTTGCGCAACAAATGGCGCAATAAAAGCCGTAACAGCAGAAGACATGCGCCTGGAGAACACACAAATAATATTGTCCAACACGTTTCACTTGATGTCGTTTTCGCCGCAAATAAAAAAGCTTGGAGGCTTGGCTAGCATGTCTGGCTGGAGGGGGCCCACGCTGACAGATTCAGGGGGCTATCAAGTTTTCAGCATGGGGCACGGCTCTGTTGCAGAAGAAATCAAAGGAAACCGAAGATTTCCAGGCAAAAGTTCAAATGTCAAAATCACGGAAGATGGAGTTGTCTTTAAGTCATGCGTTAGCGGGGAATCATTATTTTTGTCCCCAGAGAGGTCCATAGAAATCCAAAAGGAAATTGGCGCAGACCTAATTGTGGCGTTCGATGAGTGCACACCATATCATGTGGATCGCTCCTACACAGAGATGTCGATGCACCGCAGCCACAGGTGGGAAAAACGCAGCCTCATTCGCTTTGGCGAGCTTGAGGCGCAAGAGCCAGAATCCACGTACCCACAAGCAATTTACGGAATAGTACAGGGAGGGGTATACGAAGATCTGCGGAAAGAAAGCTGTGACTTCGTGAATAATGAGCTGTTTTTCGGACAAGCTGTTGGAGGTTCACTGGGCGCCTCTACGCAGCAAATGAGAGATGTAATAAACATCACCATGCAAAATTTACGAACAGACCGCCCAACGCACTTGCTGGGAATTGGACGGGTCAACGACATCTTTGACGGAGTCGAGCTCGGAATCGACACGTTTGATTGCGTGCATCCAACGCGAATAGCGCGCCATGGAGGAGCTCTGGTAAAATGTGGGGATCCTAAAAGCGAAACACGAGAGCATATTAATCTAAAAAACAGCGCATACATGGACGACGAATCTCCAATCGAAGCAGATTGTCCCTGTCAAACCTGCCAGAGATACAGTCGAGGCTACATTCACCACCTGATCAAAAAGCGTGAAATTCTATCACATTTACTAATTGCTAGACACAATGTACGCTTTATGAACAATTTAATGGAAGACATACGCCATGGGATTGCAACGGCAACATTGCCAGTAGTAAGACATAAGTGGCTAGGAAGTTAATAAGTGGCTGGAAAACTAATTGAAACGGTTGTTTTTTAGGATTAGGCAAGGATTAAAAATGGTAAATATTTCCATAACAACAGCAGCATTGGACAAAATAAACGAAGTCATGCAAGAAAGACAACCGCCTCCAATTGGGATCCGCATCTTCGTTTACAATGATGGACACGGAATAGCCCACAGCATGAGCTTTACAGATGACGTAAGCATGACTGATGAAGTTTTTGACATTGGTGGAATCACCTTCATTACAGACGCGAATTCTTCTGCATTTTTAAATAATATCGTGCTTGATTTTGTTACAATTGAAGCAAGCAGTGGATTCGTCTTCCAAGACCAGTGCTCTACGCGAAGCTGCTTAACGTGCAAAGGGTCGTGCCGCCGCAATTAAGGCCCGGAAGGTGTTTTTTTTTTAAACTCCCGTTAGCCAGAAAAACACTAATAAAAGGTTAATATTAACCTTACAAGAGTAGGCGGCCGCAGTAATGCGTGTTGTCTACTCTCGAAAGCTTAATAATTCCGGTGGAATCGGAGCATTGCTGTTTGCAACAATAGAGCCTTCCAAAAAAGCTATGCTCGTTATCGTTCCGTGAGAATCTTTTATGCTCCAACCTGAAAAAGTTTTGACGTTTTTGTTGGGATACAACGTGAATAACAGCACAACTTCAGAATTCCGCCCCATGTCTAGAGTGACGTAGGCTTGGTTTGAACTGGAATCGCAATGCACAGACTTTAACATGCGCATTAGTTCGACACGATTTTCTGAAAACAGTTTAATAAAGGGCACGGACGATGCGCGATAGTTTGATGTTTTATGACGCGCTACGTCTGTCATTTGAACGATTCCGTTGCGAACCAAGATTTTTTGATTGGGAAGGTTTATGGATATAAAGACCCCATTCAATTGCCCGTGTGATTTATTGTCTGAATCGTTTGTTTTTGCATCATTTGAGCGGTCCGGATTTGGTCGTTGCATATAAAACTTTCCCGTTATGGGAGACGTTGATTGCCCTTTCCGGACAATAACTTGCACAAACGTCCCTTCCAGCATAAACAAGCCGTTTAGGTAATTTTCGATCTTTTTTCGCAATGCGACTTGGTCGATATCCGAACGCTCGCCTGGCGCTGCATTATTCTGCAACGCCAAGGGCGAGGCGTAGACTTCGCATAACAGAGCAAGCGCTAGCACTGCATGTTTAGTCATCCCTGTTTCCTGCGTCTTTATGCGTCAAGTTCTTTAGGAATGCATACATAAGCCGCACTCCAAACCCCGTGAAGCCAACTCCAGTTAGAGGACGATCTTTGCTATCGTACGTCACAGCAGCAATGTCGAGGTGTGCCCATGGGGTTTTTTGCAGCAAAAATCGGTTTAAAAAGTGAGCGGCAGTAATACTACCTGCGCCACGCCCAGATCCAACGTTTTTGACATCTGCAATGTTAGAATCGATATCTTTGTCGAAAGAAGGATCAAGTGGTAGACGCCAAAGCCTTTCTTTTACTGTTTCTCCGGCAGCGATTAGCTTTTTACTGAGGGTGTTATCATTCGAGAATAGCCCAGCAAACTCTTGACCTAGCGCGACTTTTATTGCGCCAGTCAACGTGGCAAAATCAATGATGTACTGGGGAGAAAACTCGTTTTCAACATAATACAGCAAATCGGCTAGAACGAGGCGTCCTTCGGCATCAGTATTTTGGACTTCAATAGTCAACCCTGACATGGAAACAACAATATCAGATGGGCGCTGAGCTGATCCTGATGGCATGTTTTCAACAAGTCCGATGATTCCAATTAAGTTAAGAGGAATTTCAATTTGCGCCGCAAGCTGCATTGTACTAAGGACGATGGCCGCTCCAGTCATGTCTTCCTTCATTTCGTGCATGCCAGAAGATGGCTTGATAGATATTCCTCCAGAGTCAAAGGTAACCCCTTTCCCAACTAACGCGATCGGAGCATCGTTTTTATCACCTCCGTTCCAATGGCACACCGCAACATAAGGCGCGCGGACGCTGCCTTGAGCCACGCCCAGTAATGCGTTCATTCCAAGTTTTGCGATGGCTTTCTCATCCAAAATATCGACTTTTACACCAAATTTTTTTAAATTTTTGGCTTCATTGGCCAACATCTCAGGATCTAATACATTTGGCGCTTCAGACGCCAAATATCGTACGTAAGCCACTGCGTCTACGACAGCACGAGTGTCTTTATACGCCTTCATTGTTAAATCTTGATTACTAGAAATGAAATAAACTTTTTTCACTTTTATTTTATCTGGATCATTTTTTTTGTATTTATCAAATGAAAAACTGCGTATACCAAAGCCTGCTGCAATGCATGCTACTGTACCAGGACTAAAGTTATACGAAAAATCTATTAAAACTTCTTCCTCTGCCATTGTTGCGGCCACAGTAAATATTCGAGCACCAAGTTCATATGCATCGGCTTCAGAAAATTCTGTTTTGGTTAAATCTGCGACCTGAACCATAACATGTGTTCCGTTCATTTCGCACCAGAACGGTTGAAATACCACATTTTTTTTTGGAAAGCGTTCATGCAATTTCTGAGTTTTTTCTATTAAAAAACCAAGTTCTTCAGGCGTCCCCTTAAATGAATTTGAGCGCAGCACGCCGTTCTCCGCACCAACAATGATTCCAGAAACTTTGTGTGGTGGCGCCCCAAAAATTATTTCCATGATGTAACTTTCCAAAAGAAAAACATAACGAGCTCATTATAAGAAAACCTATTTTTTTCGTCCATAGTCTGAAATCAGGACAAGTTTGAAACGAAATCGTTTTAAGCTAATTTGTTTCAACTGTAGGCGATGCACGTTTCCTTACAATACGTCTTTTTCTCACGATTAAATTTGAACCAATGTCCTGAGAAACATCAGTCGCACCTCTTTCCTCTTCTGTTGTAGGAGTATCTTGATGAGACCTCCTAGGAGCAAAAGAGTTTCTTTTTGTCGTCCTACCTGCTGTTCCTTTTTGAACAGGCCCTTCAGAATTCAAATTATTAGGGCTATATTTTTCTTTTTTGACAGCGTTATCGACAGGAAACGCGAACGATCCATCCGAAATATCCTCGTCTCTAGGATTTTGCGCATCTACGCGTTGAGACAAGCTGCCGTCGTCATCAAACCATCCGCCTTCACTTTCGTGCTCATTCTCTACAGGGCTTGTTCTCTGACTTTGCACACGCGGCTCATCACGACCCATTGCGTATTTAGCTTCTCGGGCCTCAATTCCGTTTATCTGTCGAATGTAATGCTCTGCATTCTGAAAACATCGCTCTGCCTCTGTATAATCTTCCTGAGCGAGAGCTTCTTTTCCGAGGTTTACTAAACGATTAACCGAAGATTGTGCTCGCTGCTTTAACTGATTTGCATTCTGAGGCGCAAATTTCTGCACAGGCTTTCCTCTGCTGTGCGTATAGTTGCCGTTCGCTCCATTGTACCTCATGTTATTCATCCTTATAAAAATACTTACATCAGCATATTTAATTCGATGCGAAGTATTAGAATTTATTCCCGACTAAATTCACGGCCAGCAAAGATAGCGACCGTCAAATTAGACATGGACATTTGTGCTCGCTTAATTCTGTCAAACCTTGCATGCCCCCCCTGCCCCGCGCCTAGGCCATCCATACACCTAAGCGCGAAACCATTCAGTGGCAGGCCACTCTTTAATTCTGTGCAATCCATTTACTTAGCTTCTGCTAGTTAGCCGCAGCTGAAAAATGCTCATTCTTCAACTTATCAATCTGCTCTTTCTTGGTTTCCATAGCGGATATAATTAACTGAGCATAGTGAGATCCCTTTGGCACTGCTATGCCAAGCTCTAGCGGCTCGATCATTTCTAGCGGGACTAAAGTAAAACCAGAGTGCGTTGCAACAAAATGTTTCGCCGAATCTGCGTCCATAACAAACGCATTCCACATTCCAGAGCGAAGATTTGATGGAATATCGTCGGGCTTTTGTAGATCTACGCTGATAACAAAGACGTTGGGGATTTCAATCCAAGCTGATTTGACTAATCCCTCAAGCATTGAACCTTGACAAACTGCGATTTTTTTCCCACTGAGATTTTTGGAGTCTTTTAGGTCTTCGGAACTTCCAAACGCGACCATAGCAAAACCACCCTTGTGGTATGGGACAAAATCTACCTGACCCTTTCTATCTCCCGTAATTGATATTCCCCCAATCGCAATATCTGCACGTCCTGAAGAGACTATGTCTAATAAATTTTTGAGAGGTTCACATTTTACCTTTATTTCGCGCCCCATAGCTTCCGCCAATATGCGGACTAGGCTGAGATCAAAACCAACTAATTCCCCATCTTTCTCGTAGGAGAAAGGAGCATTTGTTCCAGTGGTAACAACTGTCAGCGGCGGCTCTTTTCTTCCGCAGCCTGAAAAAAAGAGGAACACAGCACTGAATAACGCCGCAAACAAAGAGCGGAACGAAAATCTAATCATAAAAAGTCGCCTAAGAAGCATGTCACTATAGGAATGATACACGACTAATCTAAGTATTGTCAAATCGGTAAAACGCGATTATATATCCGAATACTTCAAAGCAGGGCCGATACGCCTTCCGTTTCCTGAATTCTCTAAAGCGCACAGCATGAGCCACGTATAGCAATTATTGCATCAGCCGTCAACGAGTTAGAAATCGAATTTAAGTGAAAAAAACTAGATCAAGAATTGGTCTAAAAGAAAAGAATTGTGGCATAAATGCACGGGCCTACGCATGAGATTTTGAAAAAAGCTTATTTTGCGCTATAAAGCGGGTAATGTTTTTGGTTATTTTGTAGAATTTGCCATGAAATTGATGAATGTCGGGCAGGCCAAAGGAGTTTCACCTATAGCCCCCACAGATCCGTACGTGATAGTCTCCCATCATACGGCTCTTGTTCCCTTACGGCAGCCAGCCCATCTGCCAGTGCGCAAACAGCTCTGGACGATCCCTGGCCTTCGCTTTTATCCATTCCCATGCCGTTGTTGTCTTCGCTTTATACTTCCGTTTGGCCCATCTACAGAACCGCCAGTTAAGGCAATCCATGGTATAAGCCATCCCAGATTTATAAAAAGCTGTAAAGTAGTTTAGCCATCCTCTCACTATTGGATTCAGCTCCTTCGCAATGCTTTCAATATCCTCACCTGTTCTTCTGTGTATCCTCAAAGCCTTTATCTTTTCTCGAAAAGACTTATGCGATTTCCGGCTAACAGCTGGTTGAAAACTCCTCCACAGCTTTCCATCCTTTGTCCTTGCTCTTCTCCCACAAAACGTGAATCCGAGAAAATCAAAGCTCGTGTTAGGATGCTCCTTCTTTCTATTGCTATCTTTGCAATAGACGATGCGCGTTTTATCTGGGTGTAGCTCAAGTTTGCTCTCTTTCATTCGTTGGTCCAGACGTTCAAGTACTTCCATTGCGTCCTGTTCGGTTTTGCAATGAATTACCGCATCGTCTGCGAACCTTTCAAACGGACATTCCGGAAAGATCCTCTTCATCCACACGTCGAATGCATAGTGCATGAATAGGTTTGCAAGCAACGGACTTATCACTCCCCCTTGTGGTGTCCCGCTTGTTCTTTCCACTGTTTCCCCGTTCTCATTCACAAATGGAGCTTTCAACCAGCGCAAAATGTAGAGTTTTATCCACCTTTCCTCCGCGTGCATATCAACCGCTTTCATCAGCAATTCGTGATCAATGTTGTCAAACAATCCTTTAATCCGCATCCCACTTGAATGCCGGAATAATCCGGCGCTTCACGTGGGAACCCTGCTTGTCGAATTCTACAACATAGTCGTACTTCCAACACATTGCTCTTGCTTGCCCAACCGCATCCAATGCTGACTTCTCCGGCCGATATCCATAGGATTCCGGGAGGAAGATCTTCTCAAGTCGTGGCTCCAAATACATTTTCACCACCGCCTGAGCGACTCTATCTTTCACCGTAGGAATTCCAAGTTTCCGCGTCCCACCTGCTTTCTTCGGTATTTCTACCGCTTTTACTGCCGGAGGAAAGTAGCAACCTGAACTCATATGATTCCAAAGTTTGTATAGGTTATTCTTCAAATCCATCTCAAATTCCTTGATGGATTCGTTGTCTATCCCAGCACATCCTTTGTTTGCCTTTACATTTTTAAACGCATCTACAACAATATTCTTCGAAATATTGTAAGGTTTGTTTGTCATCATTGCACCTCCTGTTTGCACAGTTTCATTTAACTAGAACTAAATAACTGATTCCCTTCGCTCTTCCTCGCTTTCACGAGGTGTCATCACTACTACGGAATCATCCGCCCCTGCAGGCTTTGCCTTTTCCAGGCAGAGTTGCTCCTGCAAGTTCTCAAGTTGAGTGTTCAAGGCCTGTTACATGCTCGTTCCATTTATACACCGTTCGCCGAATGGCCTATTCAAGATCGGTAGCCATTCTTATCCTGTGGACAAAGAGGAGCCCACAATTTTGACGAAATCTAGATCATATCGATGCCTCATCAATGGTTCGTTTTCACTAACCTTCATGTAACTCACCTGACTTCTTACGAAGCCTTACTCCACACCGCTCAATACCAGCCACTTTCGCAAGCCAGCACCGTGTGGTGGTTTGGCAAATCATCTTGCTGCCTTTGCCGAAGGGCCTTCCTTCATCCCTGAACCTCCTTGTCTTGACGCACCTCTTTTGAAATTTTTGACAAGAATATAAATGCGACACATTACCGTGGTAATAAGTTAACATTGGCAGTTGTAGAGTAAATCTACAATTGAATGTGTCACAGTTACTGTTCGATTCGTTGTGTGGTTGTAAGGGAGTGAACCTACAACCTACTGATCCAAATAGCCTTCAAACCATTGGATTTCCAAGGGTTCATACCCGTTATTCTTGGTAAAGTGCACTCCCTCCACCCAAAGGTTAGAAAAAACGGAGGGAAAAATGACCTTAAACCCAGGCTAGCAAAGTGTTACAAGGGGGTCAACGGAGGGAAAATTTAACCTACTGGTATGGAGGGAAATTCCCTCCGTTTTCATAAAAATCGTCCACAAGTAGGTTGCGGAGGGAAAATCCACCAATTTTATAAGAAAGTCTAAAATCGCAAAAAGCCCAGGAAATATAAGGTATAGACGCTTGTGCCAAAGCCATAGGCACACCTCCGGCAACGGAGGGAAAATGCACTGGTGCGTCCTAGAGGGATCGAACCCCTGACCTACGGCTTAGAAGGCCGTCGCTCTATCCAGCTGAGCTAAGGACGCGCTCAGGCAAAGTATCGCAAATAACGAATAACCATTCAATGCGTCTGTTCAGGACATTTTCGTTCTTGAGCAAAAGTTATAAAAAAATCTGTTCGCGGTTAGCAGTTCGTTAAATAAATGAGTTTTTCATCTTTCCAGTACTGCCTACGACAAAAATATATAGTGCTGGGACGAAATTCATATACTTCTGTTCAAGTATTGCCTCGAGGGCAGCCTAACCGCGCACAGGTCTAATGTTTGCCCTGGCAGATCGACAAAAATAGATATACACTTTGGAATCAACATTCGGGTTACCTCAGCATGACCTGGTGTTGCCTTAGTATGTCATATCTTCATGATAGGTCCCATTAGAGCTAAAATGGTGCTTACGCACCAAGTGAATTAATCGAATTATGTACTTCTTTTTTTTATACTCCTCCTTTCATTTCAGGACGCACCGAGAGTAGACGACACGCATTACTGCGGCCGCCCTTCAGAACCGTACGTGCCCTATTAAGGCATACGGCTCCCGTTGCAGTCTTAAGCAACTATATCTGCTTTGGATTCCTTGGTTTCACTAGCTTTTGCTTAATCCAAGAGGCATTGAAACCATCCCAGGTCAGGCTCCTGCGCTGACTTCTTCTTTTCAGCCATTTTAACAATATTACGTGTACTTGATGCACAAATTCAAAAACTGCATCTGTGTTTAGTCTCACGTAGTAATAATTAAAATATTCTATCAGCGATGTATTGAGCCTTTTTACCAGCTCATCCACCGGAAGAGTTCTATTCTTGCGCATCCATTCATTCATAGCCTTCAACTTCTTGGCAACTCTCGTGCGGTCGGCCTTTAGCTTCACTGAAAACTTCCCACGCAGAGTCTTCCCACAATACAGTGTGAATCCTAGAAAATTGAATGTTTCTGGTTTGCCTTGCCCCGTTTTCTACGGTTATCCGAAGCAAACCTACCAAACTCAAGCATTTTCGTTTTATCGGGCGCCAATTTCAGGTTAAATTTCGCTAACCTTTCTTTGCGAGCAATTTTCTTTTATGGTACAAATGCTCAGCTTGTTAGACTTCCACACTTCACATGATTATCGGCATATTGAAAGAGCCTCTTGGAGAGAACCGCGTAGCGATGACTCCAGGGTTAACTCGCAAAGAATCCTCGCTTGCTTCCTTTTTGATTGAAACAGAAGCTGGAGCGCTTGCCGGATATTTCGACGACGACTTCAAGGGTTGTGGAGTGGAAGTCGAAAAGAAACGCAAGCAAGTCATTGAGCGCGCAAACGTAATTTTCTCGGTGAAGTTGCCTGACGATAATTCAATTCGCGCAATGAAGCCGGGCGCTGTTCTCGTAGGGCAATTTAGCCCTCTGAAAAACGTTGAAATAATGAAATGCTTGGCTCGAATAGGCGTATCCACGTTCAGCTTAGACCTACTGCCGCGCATAACACGAGCTCAGTCTATGGACATTTTGTCATCTCAAGGTAATTTAGCTGGGTACCAAGCGGCTGTGTATGCGATATCGTCGCTAGGACGCGTATTCCCGATGATGATGACCGCTGCAGGAAGCATTCCCCCGGTAAAGCTCCTTATCATCGGAGCAGGCGTGGCTGGACTGCAAGCGATCGCAACAGCTCGGCGTATGGGTGCTGTCGTTTCCGCATTTGATGTTAGAGCCGCGGCAAAAGAGTCTGTTGAGAGCCTTGGAGCCACGTTTATCGACGTTCCGCATACTGAAGCTGGTGAAGGAACCGGCGGATATGCAAAAGAAATGAGCGCGGATTATAAGCGTGCCCAAGAAGCAAAATTGTTTGAAGTAATATCCAGACAAGACGTTGTTATCACGACTGCGCAAATTCCAAACAAGCCTGCACCAAAAATTATTACGGCGGAGATGGTTTCAAAAATGAAGAATGGCGCGCTTATTGTGGACTTGGCCGGAGAATCGGGGGGCAATTGTGAATTAACTCAGTTTGGAGAGTGCGTATTGCATGAAAACAAGAAAATTGCTGCCCCTTCCAATATCCTTAACGACATTGCGTATACGGCAAGCGTCTTGTTCGCGTCAAATTTGCTTTCATTTACAAAGACGCTGCTTCGGTTTGAGAATGGAGCAGTTTCTTTTGACTTGAACGATCAGCTTGTGCAGAACACGTTAGTAACACACGCTGGGACCGTTCGTTTTTAATAAATTATTCTTACTATTAAGCTTTCACTAATATTTGTATCCATTTATGTGGATCCATCGATATTTGAACTGCTTTACAGATTAGAACCATATGGGAGCCTATAGTCGTCCCGTTATTAGGGCGCGCATTCGTTTGTCATTTCGACTTTTGCGAAACGCGAACAATGATTATTCCTCGCGATTTACCGTGCTCTGCTGTATGTTGCGTAACTTCATAGGTTCATCCTTGCGCAATACGAGAACGTAGTGCCTCTGCAAAACTTATTACGTCCTGAACTTTGCGTCGTGTCAGTTGTATCCGTGGCACTAATTTCAGGAGGTAACTCTTTCTACTTGTTGAGCTTGACTCAAAACAAGTGATGGCATTTTTCAAATGGCCAAGCGCATATGAGGTATCATTCAACATCAGATAATCAACATCATTGCAGTTCCCCTCACGGCAACACCTAT
>JAISCJ010000026.1 GCA_031265645.1 Holosporales bacterium
CGCCCTTTGGCCCTCAAATACAGCATTCAAAAAATCAATAAGAATGTCCATATTTGGCATTGAACCAAAAGTCTTCTTAAACATCCAATCGTTTCTTGGGTTTAAAAGCCGTTCCATACGACATACAAAATCCACCGACACCTATTGCATTATAGCACATTTTCAAAGGCCACATGCTCTATTGCGCAACTCCAACAGAACTAACTCCTAGCAATATTGGCATCCTCTATATACTCCCCCATCAGCCGATCGAACTCCATACACTTAAGAAATATTTCAGAAGAAACATTTCTTAATTGTATGGATTTCGAACGGCTGATGGGCAAATATATGGCGTTTACCAATATTGCTAGGAATTAGCCCTGTACTCTCGTGATTCGAGACACGGTATCTATTAAATTTTGCGTGAAATGTGATAAACTCAGCCGTCTGTTGGATGCTGCGGTAGTAAAGTGAATTTTGTTCATCTGCGACTTCACAGTGCATACTCAATGTTGCGTGGAGCAGTAAAGCCCGCCGAGTTAGTCCGGCTTTGCACTGTAAATAATATGCAATCCGTGGCCGTAACGGACGTTAATAACCTTTTTGGCGTAATGGAACTGTCGCATCTTTTCGCGGAAGCTCGGATTCATTACATAATAGGAAGCCAGATTGCGGTAAAGCTGCAATCCAGTTCAGAAAAGCCGATTCTTGCTCCGATGATTTTTTTGAGTCAGTCGGAGCGCGGATATAAAAACTTAATGGCTCTGTCTACTTTGTCTTACAAGAGTCCAAACCTTCATTCAGAAGGGCCATCCGTCTCGCTGCCTCAATTAGTGCAACACCAAGAAGGGATCATTTGCCTAACAGGGGGAGACCAGGGACCGCTTGGGCAATTGCTAATTCGCAATGAGAACATGCATGCAGAAACATTCATAAAAGAGCTTTCGCAGATATTTGGTGACAGATTGTATATGGAGCTTATGCGCCACAGCCTTCCTGATCAAAAAATTTTAGAACCACAATTTTTGGATTTAGCAAATAAACATAAGCTAAAGATTGTTGCTACGAATGACGTCTGCTTTTCCACCAAAGATATGTTTGAAGCGTACGATGCTCTTATTTGCGTGTCTGAAGGGCGTTTTTTGTATGACAAAGATCGCGAACATGCATGCGATCACAAATTTTTCAAATCATCACGTGAAATGATAACTCTGTTTGCAGATCTGCCAGAAGCAATTGCAAATACAGAGGAGGTGGCTCAGCGATGCGATTTTGTCTTGAAAAATCGATCGCCAATTTTGCCGCCATTTAAGTCGGATTCTGGGCTGCCCGAGAAATATGAGCTTCAGAAACAAGCAATTACTGGATTAGAAAAGCGCCTTGCAGAACAAACTTTTGATAACGCTGAAAAAGAATTACGCCAAAAATATTTTGATCGGCTACATTCTGAACTTGCTGTAATTCAAAGCATGGGGTTTTCTGGATACTTTCTTATTGTTTCTGATTTCATTAAGTTTGCCAAAAAGCAAAACATTCCGGTTGGCCCTGGGCGCGGCTCTGGTGCAGGGTCACTTGTCGCATGGGCGTTGACGATAACAGACATTGACCCCATACGATTTGACCTAATTTTTGAGCGCTTTTTGAACCCCGAGCGCGTATCAATGCCGGATATTGACGTAGATTTTTGCCAAGATCGTCGTGGTGAAGTAATTGATTATGTTGTTCAAAAATATGGCGAAGACAAAGTTGCGCAGATTATCACCTTTGGAAAGTTGCAAGCTCGAGCCGTGTTGCGTGACATTGGACGAGTGTTGGCGATGCCGTATGCCTACATAGATAGTGTTTGCAAATTAATTCCAAATAATCAGGGCAATACGGTTACATTAAACGAAGCAATATCTAAAGATAAAACTTTGCAAAATATGGTCGCATCGGACCCAATGATAGCCAAGCTCGTGGGCATTAGCGAAAAGCTCGAAGGCTTGTATCGTCATGCGTCAACGCACGCAGCAGGTGTCGTGATTGGGAGCGCGGTCATTTCTGACCTTGTGCCTCTTTATTACGATGGCGATTCGCCAATTGCGATTACACAGCTTAACATGAAGTATATCGAAAAAGCCGGCTTGTTGAAGTTTGACTTTTTGGGATTAACAACACTAACGATTATTCAAAATTGCTGCGACTTAATTCGTAAGACAGGACGCGAAATTGATATTTCAAAAATTTCACTAGATGATGCCAATACATTCAAATTACTTTGCTCTACGAACGTTCTTGGCGTGTTCCAGTTAGAAAGTGCTGGAATGCGTGAAGTTGTAAAAAAGATGAAGCCAGACCGCTTGGAAGATTTAATTGCGTTGGTTGCTCTTTATCGTCCAGGCCCGATGGATGACATTCCAAAGTACTTGGCAAGAAAGCACGGAACAGAAGAGGCTACGTACCTTCATCCTGCTCTGAAGCCAATTTTGGAAAAGACGTATGGCGTCATTGTTTACCAAGAGCAAGTGATGCAAATAGCACAGGCCCTTGGTGGCTATACGTTTAGCGGAGCCGATCTGTTGCGTCGTGCGATGGGAAAGAAAAATAAGCAGGAGATGGACGCTCAGCGTGTGACATTTATTGAAGGCGCAGTCAAAAATGGCGCGACTGCAGTCATCGCAGGGCAAATTTTTGACGTAATGGCGAAATTTGCGTCTTATGGGTTTAATAAATCGCACTCTGCTCCTTATGCGCTGATTTCCTATCAGACTGCGTATTTAAAGGCGAATTATCCTGTAGAGTTTTATTCGGCGTCTGCAACGTATGCTAAAAACAATTCGGATAAACTAACCATGTTCTTTCAAGATATGAGAAAAAACGGGTATAATATTCTACCACCTGACATAAACCAATCTGAAGTAAACTTTGTTCCCGAGGACGGAGCAGTGCGGTACGCATTGTCCGCAATCAAAAATGTTGGCGATCCTCCAATGGCATATTTGGTATCCGAACGAAAAAAGAATGGACCATTTAAATCGCTTGAAGATTTTGCATCCAGAATCGATACAACGCACATAAACAAGCGCCAATTGGAAAATCTGGTTATGTCTGGCGCGTTGGATTCTCTTCATCAAAATCGACGGCAATTGTTTGAATCATGCGGGGAAATAGTAAAGTACGCCAATAGTTGTAAGCAAGAGCGAGAACAAGCCATGCGGTCTCTTTTTGGTGACGCGCCTGACGATACGTTTTCGTTGCAGTTGGAACCAGATGTGCAAGACTGGAATATTTTGGACAAATCCAAAAAAGAGTTTGAGTCCATTGGTTTCTTTAGGGGAAAGCATCCGTTAGATATTTATACGGACGTTATCGCTACGTTGGAGTTAAATAACAGCTCCCAAATTGCAACCGCAGCAACAGGCCGTTTTATGCGTATGGCTGCAGTGATTCTGTCTTCAGATATACGAGCGACAAAAGCTGGGCAAAAATTTGCTGCGCTAACGTTGTCAGATCATTTTGGAATATTTGAAGTTCCTTTCTTTTCAGATCAATTTGAGCGCGTTCGCGAGTCAATCGATTCAGGGTTGGTTGTCTACGTCGAAGCTGTGGTCCGAGTCAACGATGATGGAGTTATACGGCTGGTTGGGCAAAATTTGGAAAAATTGGAAAATAAAGATATCAAAGGCTGCTTTGTTCTACCTGTGACGGAGTCCATTAACTTACATGATTTGAAAAAAGCCGTTCAAGAAATGAATAATGATTCAGACGAGACCTCAGGACTAAACAAGCGCAAATTTTGCTTAGAACTGCTCATTGACGGAATAACAATCACGATAATGCTGCCTGGAACCTACAAAATCTCATCTGAAACGAAAGCCGAACTACTACGTATTGCAAGAAACTAAGCAATGCGCTTAACCTCGAAGAGGGGAAAGTCGAGCATAAAGCCCCAATTCCTCGCCCTCTCTCCTTGTTCTATTACAGAAAAACTCGACTAAACGCCGGAACTTTGAACTGTTTCAGTTTTGGATAAAACCACTTTCTTGGTAGACAAAAGGTCACTGTTCAACCTCCAATCTGGAGTAGCCAACAAGAACGCATCCAAGCCGCCAAGCTTTTCTATTGTACGAACGCCCCTTGTTGACACACGCAAGCGAATACAATGCCCCAGAGCCTCGCTGACGAAAGACACATGCTGCAAATTCGGCAAAAAGCGGCGCCGGTTTTTATTATGCGCGTGACTCACGTGATTTCCCGCCAACACGCCCTTATTAGTTACGCAACAACGCCTAGCCATAGTAAACCATCAAAAACAAAACGGATACGCTAATACTATCCTTTTTAAATCAGAAATGTCAAATTCAGACTGTGCGTATCAACGTACCTTAATAGCATTGGGTGTATCGTATAAACATGCACAATACAGGGCCGACGCACATGTGAAACAAGTGTACATGTTGCCCGTCGTAGTGTATCCTCACCTATGGTTTGGCTAGAATAGTTATGCTTTATGAGAAAGACTTTATTATTTTTGATTTTCGTAATTTCCGGGAACACTTACTTTTCCGCCGAAGCAGGATCCCAACATCGAGACAGGTTAGAAGCGGGGAATGCAAACAGAAATCTGAGTTTTAGCTCTTGGTTTTCTCAAGCAGAAAAACCGTGCAATAACCTCTATTTTCCAATGGATCCTAGTACAACGCGGCAGGCATTACTAGAATATGGAACACTTGTTCAGGGCGGATCTCCGTTAGAAGACCGCGCCAAACGTTTTAAACATGGGAGATCAGCCACGATCCTAATTCAATTCGGTAATGGGAACAAGGTCGTCGTCAAAATATGCGAACGCCACGAGCTTGAGGAAAATAAAAGTATCCCGAAAGAATTCAGAAATTGTGACATTTATTTTAGGGAGGATCGGCCGTGTTTACAGCTGCTAAGCATAACGCATGCTTGGGTTGGCGGTCGTTTACAAACGCTAGATGATATTGATTTGTCTGAAATAGGTGGGTTTGTAATTACATTCCAGCCCTTCTTCGAAGGCACAAGCAATTTCTTTAGTAACGCGACCACTGACCAGATTACGGTATGGGCAGAAACAATGGGTCAGGCAATTTGCTTTGCGAGTGAGCATCATATAGTTCTGAACGATTTTCACAACGACAACTATCGTTACGACCCTATTCGAGGAATGGTTGGTATTTTTGATTTTGCATCAGGAAACGGAACTACTCCATTCGAGGAAATTACGTATTCTTTACTGGCGAAAGCACTTGTGCCAAATGCAGAAGTGCTGAGCTATGATTATTTAAAACATGCCGATTTTTCTGCGCTTGCCCGTGCGATTTGAAACGAAAGGAGGAGCAATGTAATCCGAGTAGTTCACTTAGTGAGAGATCACTATTTGTAAGCTGTTGTGTAACAGTAGGAGGTAGACCAACCGGGTAAAGGCTA
>JAISCJ010000064.1 GCA_031265645.1 Holosporales bacterium
CACCCTTTGGGGCGTGCTAAAGCGGCACCGTGATTTGGCAGGAGCAGAACAAGCGCTTTTTGGCGAGTGGAATAGCCGTTCGAATAAAACAATTTTTGGGCGTGTGAATAACCTAATGGATTTGGTATCGGTTCGTGAAACGTCGTCGAATTTCAATGCTCGCTTAAAAGACGACGCCGACTCACTATTGAATTTTATCAACAGTGATGAATTTATACTGGGAAACTGGTTCGATCAGTCGAATTCTTGTTTTGGAAGGCTGCATGAGCTGTCATTACTGTTATTACCTGATATTTTGGATTCAATTTTAAACGACAGTTCGCATATAAAAGCCGCACAAGCTCTAATGAAGGCGACGCTGCCGTACGCCGACAAGCAAGTTTTTGAAAAATGTATTTCGCTTGCCCAGTTGATTTACAATAATGCGGAATCATCTCAAAACGAAATAATTGATAAGTATATTTTGGAATTATTCGAGTTATTGTTTCCTCTGTATTTGGACGTCATCATCGGAAGAGCAGACACACCAAAAGGGGAGCAAGTTTACGCGCCGCTTTTTGCAAGGCTGCACCACCTCGAAGCGCAAAGTGTTATTGATGCCGACACAGGAATTGCTGTGGCGGATAGACTTGCGCGACTAAAAACTATTCACCCAAAATCAATTGATCAATTTTTAGATTATTTCAATCTTGTAAACGGAGCAGAAGAAAGCTCGTTGACTTTTTGCATGGCGGATTCGCATTCTGTAGGAACTCCGTATAACATAAGCGGGAGTGTTGATAATACGTTTTTTGTGCTTTTTGATGAAATAGCTCGGAAGTGTCGCTCGAAAGAAGAGAAGTTTGCCCGATTAATGAGCATATTGGGAGCTGCGTCGAATTCATCTCTAAACAACACCGTTTTTGGAAAACTTGCAACTATTGCCGCTGCGTTACCTCCTTCACGTGTGTCGACTTTCAAGAAATTTTGGCTTGGGGAATACCCACCAGCTCCAGGTATCTCGCTTTTCTCAAATTTGATTGAAATTTGCGATCTATTACGGGGGCACAAAAACGTGCTAGAAGAGAGCGCAATCGACAAAATGATACAGATTGTTGGAATTCCAGGGGACCTGGGAACTTCTTCTCTGTTTGGGGCAGTTTCGTCCATAAATGGCAGCGATGATTTTGACGAATTCGCGCATTCATTTGGTGTTGATCTAGATGCCGATCATTATAACGGCAATGGAGACGTGCTGGGCTCGTGCTTTTATTTCGTAAATATGCTGAAAAAACTTATCATTCCGGAGCTATTTCAAAACTATCCGAGTTTATGTCCTAATTTGCATCAAAGCACCATTACACAAATGATCGAAAACGCAGAAGGAAACGAGCTGCAGAATTTCATACAAAAAGATTGTGCATGGCGCTTGAATAATCTGATACTTCCTCAAATACAAGGGCTGCGCAAGATGGTCTCAACCCAAGAAATTCTTAGTTATGTGGGAAATCCAGAAAATACGAATTACAACGAACTAAATTTATCGTCAAAAATTCATCGGCTGATTAGAAATTTAACTAGCAAAACGCTAATGCTTGATTGGAAGCAAGTCTACTCAATGCTGTTTTTTGGGCCCGATTCGCTTCAGTCAAAGATCTATGAAATTCATACGCATGCGAAACATGGCTCGTTTGAAAATCTTATTGGTAATTTGCTTAGCAGAGATTGCAGCTTGCTTGGATTAGTTAACAAATGCTTGCACAAGATAGAGCTTGAGCCGCTTTTGGACGCACTGTGCCCGTACGTTAGTGTAGATGACGATACACAAACCAAAGGGGACATATTGCAAAATTTTGCTTTGGTACGCTCAAAATTTATCGGATTGGAAGATGATTATAAGGCAATCACGCAGGTTATAGGTGAAACCTATAGGCCCTATCAAATCAAAGCCACCACGCTAACAGACATGATTGGCTTCATTTATGATACGCTCGCGCACGCATCGTCATTGTTTTCGTTTGATGAACTTGAGCGCTATGCAGGGCTCGTTTTTGGTGATGAAAAAGGCTTGCTCGCGCAGTCAAATGAATTATACAAACATGATAACAACGTTGACATTATAAATATAACTGGACGAATGTTTAGTTCGAGCAATGTGCAGACTATGTGTAGTTCATGTATTCAAATGTATAAAGGGATATTGGCGTATATTCGCAATCTTGTAGTTGATCAAAATGCAGTGGCATTGCATGTATCTGAGTATGAAGGCTCATTTCTCAAATTTTTGTTAGAATACCAATCCGCAGTAAAGGTATTGGATGCATTTATAACAACTGCACAAAAAGAGAACATGAAATTCAATGTGATTGGATGTTTGAAGCAAATATTTGAAACGGAATATTCAGCGCAGTTAGCAATCAGTAATTTTTCATTTTTAACAGCACAACACTCCGATCCTTCAAATTCGTACTTTTTGCTAAAAAATATTGTTGTGAACGGCGTAGAAGCGACATTGCAGCGTACGAATAAGGAATTTACCGAACTGTTGCACACTTTGATTGTTAGTCAATATGTTAATTTATTAACTACCGATATTCAAAAAGAAGAAGGGCTCGAGGACGCGCTATATGTCAGCGAAGGAAAGCTTTTGCCAGCGTATTCTTCTGCAACTAGCTTGATAAACGACATAACAAATCGCATTCATTCGCTTGAACAGGTTCCTCAAAATCTAATTGGATGCAGTACAGACCGCGTTGATAAGGACAACGTCGTACGTTTAACAATTTTCGGGCTCGTTAATGAAATTTTGCAGATTATCTCTTCACCATCATTCTTTGTGGACTCTGCTCGATTACTTCTCAGCAGTACTCCAGATGTATTGTCGCATTGGTTTTTTGGAATGAATCGCCTAATTGGAACTAGTTATGACGCTAGCTCAACTACATCTGAGCGCACTTTTTTTGAAACGTTGAAATGGCTAGTTCTGTTGCTGACATCTCCCGATGTTAAGAATCAACAAAAAACCATAACGGATACCATAGGCAACGAAAACATTGACAGAGGGAATCCTTATCGATCGCTATTTGTCATATTAGAAGAAATTTTAAAAAAACTCATTGTGCCATACACCAGGTTTTTCTTGAATTACAATGGGCAAAACAACGTGGGAGCAAGCCTTGTGCGCGTACACAACCTATTTAAAAGCACTGGCTATCAAAATATTTCGTCCTTTCAGCCGCTTTACAAAATTGGCGACCCCTCGATTCCTACGGGCTTCTTTTATCGACTTCAGGATTGTATTGATGCATTTCAGCGCGACACCCATCTTGAATTGCTTCCAATGAGCTTGTTTTTGGCGTATTCAAACGCGCTTTATACAGAGGCTCAAGCGTTTATTTCAAAGATGCAATTCCCTATCGAAATAAACGAAGTTAACGCATTTACTGACCACATTGAGTTTTTTATATCGAGAATGTTGTCTCTTGGGACTTGCGAAGGTTGTGAGGGCGTTGTCGAATTTCTTCGTCAAACGTGTGCTTGCATTAATAACGTGGCTCAATGCTTGTCTGGAAACTCTAACGAAAAGTTGATCACGATATTTTCAAACACGTCTTTTGGCGATGTTAGTGTGGCTATGACGGCGTTAAGCCAAGCTATTGGCAATTTAAGGTTAAAAATATTAGCAAACGATAGTGATTCAAAATTGTGTATTGCGATAGATTCTGAAACAGAGTTTTCTGCAATTTATGAAAAAATAGGGTTGGTGCAAAGCGCCGTATCTGTGTTCGGGACAGTTGTTGCGCATCCATTCGAGGCATTTTCTGTAAATTCAATGTGCCAATCTCTTCCAGACGCAATTACTGGACTCACCAATGCAATAGACAGTTTGTCTCTGCAACTAAAAATTCCAGTTGTAAAATACATGGAGTATAACGAACTGAACGTTAAAAATTTTGCAGAGATAATTAGTTCTACGTTAGACATCTTTAACAACGTGCAATACATTCTCGGTTTTCAAAATTGTGTACCTTGTAAGGATAGCATTTTGGGAACGGAACTACTGCTTGATGCTATGCGGCGATTTGTACAAAAACTTACGCAAATAAATAATTTTATTGGAGACAGTTATACATCTCAATTAGCATATCAGTTGTATAAAGTTGCGCAGATACTAAATAAAACATCTGCTCACGCAATAAATATCCCCTTGACCAAAAACGCACCGAGAGAAGTTTGGCAAGTAATTGCTGCAAATTTGAAAATCACGGCGGAAAATATTCAGCACGTTTTTACAGCATTAAATGATCATGATAATTTTCAAGGCATAATTTCGGTTGTGAAGGCTCTTTATGAGCAATTGAATGAAAATTTTTTAAACGTGATGCAAATTAGCACTGAAGAAGAGTTGGATATTTTGCCTGAGCCTGAGGTGTTCGACGCAGCATATATGCGTGTAGCACTTGACTGGATAGTAAGTAGCCTTAATAAAACTCTGCAATATTGGGAAAATTCTGATATGAGAACCCCGCTAGAGGACAATTGGATTATCCCTCTAGTGGAGTCCATAAGTCAGTCTTATCTTTCAATAGAGGCAACGCTCAATCAAAATCTTTCTTATTGGACAAACGAATACAATATAACCGATAAAATTGAATTAATTCGTACGTTGCTTTCTCAAAAAATTGGCCCAGCTATTGAAGACGCTATAGTGGATCTCAAAGAACTTTGCGGTCGCAATTTCACAGAGCAAGTTGCAATTATGGCATGTCGTATTGCGGAGTTTTGCTCAATGTTCGGAAATGTTAATCCATCCGAATTTTTAAGCACATATGCAGATAAGGAGGCGTTATTGTTGATGTGGGCCGCAAAGTCGCAAGAAATTGCTACGATTGTTGAAGAAGCTGTGCGGACAACATCGACTGAAAGCGATTATTGTGTGCACTTTACAATTGTTCCGAATATGAACAATTTGATTGCTGTCCTTGCTGAGGAGTGCGCAGTGGCCTCTCAGGTGTTACCTGTTCCTGCACCTGTAAGTCAGCCATTGTCCTTCGATGATGCAATCGCGATGATTACAGCGAGCTTGAGGACCGGGAACGCGTGGTGGCAAAACGTCTTTAGTGCTACCGTTCCGCTTGTTTTATGTCAACACACATTGTCTTCTGCGCTCATGAAATTGCAAGCCTCGTACGCATCCATTGCTCGCGGGATTGCAGCAATTATGGCTTTTCCAGTATGTGTTTATGAGGATATGCAGCTAGGCGACATTGCACAGTTGTTTGATGCACGAAGCGCGTTCGTTGGAAATATATTGCAATGCCTAAATTCGCAATTAGTCTGCAGAAGCCACGTTAGTCAGGAATTAAATGCTATTGAACATGCGATTTGCAATATTACTGGCAAAGCTATCGCAATTATCGATTCACACGGAATTAGATATTTGGTCCCGTACGTTTCGACGT
>JAISCJ010000070.1 GCA_031265645.1 Holosporales bacterium
TCGGATAGGTGTGCAGTAACAAAAAAAACGACGAAAATGTACGATTACTACTTTTGGTGTTTATCGTCAAAACGATTGCTAACTTTTTTCATGAGGACGCCCTGGGACGCTGGAGCAAACCGTCAAATATCAAAATCGACGGCAACCGGAAAGGAGCCGAGGCTTGAGCTGCTGCTAACGGCTGGTTGGGCGGAACTAAAGCACTATTCGCCTCATCTAAAATGGTATCAATCTCCGGATATATTATATTATAGTGCTTGTTTATCCACAAGTATAATGCCGCTTCTATCCGTTTTTCAGTACGTTTGATTTTTGCTAGATTAAAACGATCCGTTGCGATATCGACTATTTTTCGCAACGCCCTGGTGCTCACGAACTCTTTTCCATATCTATTTAACAGCCGCGTTCTTCCTTTTAACCGCGCGTTTTCATTGATCAGCTCAAAAGATGGGCATGAGCTTATAGGCGTTCGTCCTAATTTTATTGATTCTATATTTGTCGCCATCATTGATACTTCAACGTTTGCTCGAACATACGCTGACCTTATAGATTCTAATCCAGTCCCATACTTTTGTCCGGATCCCAAACTTGCAAACCCTGCATTTGCAAATCCTATGTTTGCAAACAACAGTGCTATAACGCAAAAACGAAGACGCATTGTACACCTTAATATTTTAAAAATGAACTCTCCTAACAGCCGCGAAAATATTAAAATATTGTGACCTCGTCAACTCCCTAAGAAGCGAGAGTAGCGAGAAATTAATCAATAATAAATCATATAGATATATACTAGTTCCATGAACAGAATAACGTAATGCCCCCAATTATGTCATTCAATAAGAATAAAAAGCTTAAAAACAACAATGCAACAACGTTTAGTTCAGTTGTGATTTCGCTAATTGTTATTCAATTATTTTTTAGCATTCGAACGTTTGCGTCAACTGCCATAATAGAATTATTAGGAACGTCACATTCTGCCATTTACCCTAATGAGAATTCCATCTATAGCAAGGCCATATATTGCCACAATGCAATTTGTCACAACGCGTTACTTGAAGTAAATCGCGCCCTTTTTGGTGATTTTTTACCGTCTGGCCAGTATTCGGATGTTGGGGATGAGGTTACGGTTCTGTCTAAAATCTTCAAAATTACGAAGCTTTTAAGCAGCACTAGGCAAAATCATATGGGGGAAGAAGCTGGTGTGTACTATGCGCTTGAATCGATTTTTGGCACTGCGGAGGATCTGTCTCCGACAACAATATCTGGATGTTTAAATAAGATGATCCAAGACTTAAGCGAAGCATCTCCAGACATTGGAAACATCGTTTTAAAATCGATCGGTAGTACATCTGATGGAATTGGAACAGGCAGCTTAATTGAAATGTTAAACTTGGCAATATACACGTTATCCACTAAACCTATTGTTGAAGGCACGCTGGCGCAATTAGCTAATGCAGTGGAGCAAATACCCATTTCTAACGAATTACTGACCATTAACTTGAATTATTTTAAACGTGTGGCTGAAACGCTTACGTATGCGTCATTATTTTTCGACGATGCGGATATTTTGAGCGTAAAAAGAGTGATTGGCTCACAAGAAGACGACGGTCAGACAATACAGGGGTTTGTTAACGCCATAATTGAACTAACTTCGTCAGCTTCACCAGATTTTGATGAACAGCTCGAATCTCTGTTAAAAGTTTCATCTTATCCTGAATCGCTTTTTGGATGTTTGAATACAGTGGTATCCATTGTTAACACGAAGCTTATCGATTTACTTAAGATCAACAAACTGCGCGAAGCCATAACCCAGTTCTTCGATCAACAAGTAAGCTCTTCAGAAAGCGAACTGTATAAAAAGTTGATCATAAAAATTGACGAAGTTGCAACAGATCTATACCCAATCGTAAAAAAAGTTGGTGCCAGGAGCCTCGAAGCGCAGGCGCCGAGCTGTACTAAATGTACTGCTCAATTTGAGTATCGAAGCGACGAAGCAACAAACTTTTTACGACTGGGTATGCAAAGAGCTAATTTGACTACAGACCAGGCGGATGATCGGTTCTTATCAGAATTTGACTGTAAGAGCACAATAATTGCGGGAATGAACATCAATAAGATTTCATTTGACATTTTCAATCGAAGCAACAATTTTAGTAGATTCATTAATTTAATAGGGGATAGCTTTCCCTCTTTGGATGACAACACTCTGAGTAGCTACGTTGCTAAACTGGTAAATGGATTTTATCTGCATCCAATTCGCCAAAGCGTTGCCGCAAATGTACAAAGTGAGCTAATGCTCATAGACAAATGCATATCCACCGCAGATGATTCGTTTGCTACATTGAAAAATTCGCCATATCTCGGGAACATGAGCTTCGTTGAGTTTGAAAATCCGAATACGCTAAGTAAAAAGATACAGTTGTTGCAAAGTGCATTGGAGCGCGGCTTTATCACAACGGACCGCTCAATTGCGTTAAGGCTGTTCAACGCGATTGGAATACATTCAGATCAGCAAAATTCAATTTTGAACGAGCTGCGAAAACTTCGTATAGCTATTCAATTGTCCAATGTAGAGAATCTGCCAGCAAGTATGGATTTAAGCAAGCAAATAATAGAAAGGGCAAAAACAATTGTTGATGAATTGCTTGTCCTTTTACACAGGGGCGTCTTTTTTGATTATTTCAGAACTGTTGAAGCGGGTTTAAAAAATGCATCAAAAAAGCATGGACAACTATCGTTTGACAGTGGACTAGATTCTGTTCTTCAAAAATCGCGATTTTTTGAGCTTGCTCCATTTTTTTCAAATTATTCATATACATTACCGCCAAAAAGCATAGTCGATTTTTCCGGGATTATGGGAACTTTATTCGGACAATCGAGTCAAACATCTTTGGCTGGGAACATGCTTGCATTAACAACGAGCGTGCGAAGTGATTTGGAATATGTAAAACGGTGTGTTGGGAAGCCAATTGATATTAGAGAGTCTCCATATATACCTTCTCCAAACACGCTATACGGCAATATAAACTGGATGATTCTTCAGCTTGAGCAAAATCGCGTTTGTTCATGTTTGCATACGGGGACATTGCTTCGTTCTTTGTCGAATGATATTGCAATTTTTTGCAATGCCTTGGAATATTTCGGAAATGCGTTAAATGTAATAATCGCGAATAATCCAACAATGGATTCGACCGATTGCGCGTTAACATTTATTCAAAACGCCGTAAACGCAGTCTACACACACATTAACACGATTTTATCAAAGAAAAGCCAAATGTTTGATCAAAGCCAATGTCAGGCATATCGAATTGACGAGCAATTGCAAAGTCTGCGCAATGTTGTAAACGCATTGACGAATTATATTCAAAAACTTTTGCCCGAAGAGTTTCCCGAGCAAGAAATTGTACTTTCAGTTGCGTCGAATCCTGAATATTTCTACGAATCGATTGACGACATTGTCCAACGAATAAACGTGTTATCATCTAAATTCTCAGAATTCACGACACACTTACTAAACGTTAAAATTCTTCCTGTTTCTAGTCGCGTTCCGCAATCAATTGAGTTTATCCAACAGTTGTTAATTCATATTGCGAATACGTTGAACGATATGGTTGGAACTGAAGCTCTTGCTTTTCACCTGAATGAAGACAAAGGTCTTGCTCTTTCTAATCTATCCGATTCAGTCACAGAAATACACGAGTCTATTGGAGCGTTAAATGAACTTTCGTCCTTATGTAATTCTCATATAGCGTTTCTCGGAAACAATATTTACCGATTGATAACAGAATTATCTGGGGCAATAGCTACAGTTTTCAATGATGACCAAATAGAAATTGACTCGTTCGTCAGAAATCGGCGGCTGGAGCAATATTTTAATGTGTTTGCGCAAATGGCCAAGCGCATTGCTCGGGCTCTGCCGATTGAAAATCATAATAGGCGTGGAAAAATTCGCCAAGTTAACGACGAAAATGTTTATTTGGAAAACGCTCTTACCACGATCACGAACATCTTATTTGGTGGAATTAAAGTGTTTGCAAAATTAGCAGAGGAGCTCATGAGCAAAAGCGTAACTATTCTGCCTAAATACCTGATGGAAAACGACGTGCAATACCGAAACGTATTCAGCCCGTGTCCCTCAATTGACGAGTTAGCGCAGTCGCTGGCGGATTACCTGTTGCCCATAGCAAGACACTCTGAAACGTTAAGTTATAGCCTGCCAATCATAGGTGCATTAAATACATTCATCGGCTGCGTCGCTGAAATTCAATCGAACGCAGCGAAAATTATTTCGTTGGGAGACTCGAACTTGCCTGTGTCGCTAACTAGCTTAGGCAATGTGCTAAATAGCATTTTGGACGAGTTTCAAAACCCGCGTTGTTGCGCCCCTTTGTTGCACGTGATATCTGAGATAAAACACACGATGGGAAACGCAACGGAGTTGTTTTTGTCTTTAATCGATGTAATTTTTAGCCCGGATGCAACCGCCATCGACCCTGCCGCCCTTTCTGGGAGTTTTGCAAAAATGGGAGCTGGCATACGCTTGGTCGCGGAAAATATTAGCCATCTATCTCAGCGGATTCGTACTACTCAAACAGATTTTGCGCAAAAGTTATGCTTTTCTGATGATATTATTTCGGATGTAATTGCCGTATCAGAGTCAATGCACGTAATGCGCGATTCTCTGGCAGAGGCACTTCCGTACCTACTGAACGATGATAATCTATCCGAAGACATAAAAAATGAATCGGATGAATTGTACGAAATTGCTAGAATGGCGGGATGCTGGAGTCAAAAACTTCACGAATTGGCGGATAATGTCAAAAACAAACTAATGGCAGAATTGTACAGTACTGATTTTTCTTCAGATCTATCTAATTCTAGTTTTTCACAAATCTTAGCAATATTTAAGGCAACTCCGTACCTTGCGCCATTTTTTACAAGCATCGTCTCTTCACTCAACAAGCTATGCGATTCACTAAATCCAGGCGGCGGAATCTGCAAGCATTTTTGCAGTCACGGAAGCAAAAACTTAACGCCAAGCATTACGCTTATTGCGCAAAACATAGGAAAGATTGTGAATGAAATTCAGCTATTAATTGATATGTCGGAACCAATTAGAGCGATTACTTTTGCGCAAGCAACTAAGCAAGTGATAATACAACAGGCTCATGAGCATTGTTTGCTTGGCACCAAAAAAGGAGAGGATAATGTCGTTTTTTATCAAAGCACTGAATTTTCAAATCTATTTCTTTTGCGCAACTCAGAGAACTTCATTTTCAACAATGCCACTGTTTCTTTCGATTCAGATGGGACAATAAGCGCCCCCAATGAGCTGATAGGTCAGAAAATGTCAGATGTTATGCCTATTAGCCTTTTCAAAATAGTAAAGCAGGATGTTGACCTATTTCAAAAAATAAAAGAGCGTTCCATCGCATATAAGCATCCTCTACAATATCGTCGGGTGAAGTAATGAGCTTTGTCGAAAAGAATCAATTAAATGCTTTTCAAAAACGTGTTACTATAGCTAAACTTCTTGATAAATGAGCACTCCTTTCTTTTCTAATGTCGCATTTATAACGCATCGAAAGATTATTCATGCTCACGTTTCAAGGGATCTAGCTGCCCATTAAACATCATTCCATCAAAGTCCATGTAATTAGAATAAGTTTTTTCTGAAATATTCGTAATTCCTTCGTGTCTCATTATATTTAGCGCAGCATCAATACATATAGAGAAAATGTATGGATTTACTCGCTTTACTGTAAAATCTTCTCTAGTAGTATGATTCTTCACATAGTGTAATTTATTCTCAACAAACCAATGCTTTCTAATACAACTTGCTAATTCGGATATATTAATTACTTTATTTATTATGTAATATCGTCTCATATGTGTATGAACATCCACACACCGAGACCACTTTTTGCCCAAATTTCTCGCAGATGTGGTTTTGGGAGACTACTTGCTACAATTTTCATATAATCCAATCGACCGCTAAAGCCTGCAGATCCTGGGGTTTTCTCCACTATTTTTTACTTAAATTTTGCCCACAGTCTCGATGTAAAGACCGTACTGGCTGGCCGAAATTCGGCAAATTTCAATTACACAAGTGATGAAAACCCGGCATATAACGGTTTTTTTTGAAAGGTTGGGCCAATAAAGACATCGTGTTAATGTATAATTAATTATATTCATCGTATACTTAAGGTATATAGTAAATGGCAAGTAGAGATAACTATCAAGCAAAGTATTATAATGAATTTGGTCTTTTGTATGTGAAGTGGCATTTTATGAAGATATCAAAGAAAGTTCATGGTTCAAAATATTTAATGAAAAGTAAGGAGTACTTATTA
>JAISCJ010000077.1 GCA_031265645.1 Holosporales bacterium
CGGATATGACTGTAGAAGACTACAACTGGAAGCCGGATGCCTTAATAGGGCACGTCCGGTTTTGTGGAGGGACGGCCGCAGTAATGCGTGTCGCCTACTCTCGAGCAGGCTGGTCTAAAGAACCAAACACACAAACGTCAGCTTGCATAAAAGCTGCAACGCAACACAACTTCATGACTTTTTTCATAGTCCACTCTCCTAACAGTTGTTTTTCCGGATCTCCCGGCAGGGACTGTATCACAGTTGCACAAAACTTTTCTACAAATTTAGATTAATTGCACCATTCCCTTTCTGATATTCCTGTTTACTTTTTCGTCTAAGTCACAGTGCCCTCAAAAAGGAAAAGTTGTTTATCTGCCGATCAATTCTCTAATAGAATCACTTTTTAGACGCCTACTTAACTTGTTAATGCATGCAATTTTCCGCTGTGCATTATTTTTTATTTGGGTATAGATCTCTTGAAAAATGCGGCATTGCCTTTTTTACCTGCAAAACTTAACAAGAATTGACGCCGCGCGAGTGTGTTTTGCTTGAATCGCAATAAAATATATGCAAATGCACATTGCAAAATCTGGGACTGGACTGCAAACGACGACCACGCCAGTAATTTTTTGCATAAGCAACTCGCCAAAATAATACAGCACATACGAAAGCGTAAAAGCGAAAAATCCTGACCACGCGCTAGAAATATGTTTCCGAAGCACGATAATCAGAGCGTATGCAATCAGGAATAAGGTTGAATGCGTTCCCAACCGAACAAAGGCTAGCTGATCAGCGATAAAACCGCAAATAAAGGCTGCAATAGGAAGCTTTCCATCAACAGAAATTGTAGATAGAAAATATAGCAGCGCAAACGAAAGGTGTATCCGAAGAGGGAATATCTGACGATTAACTATGTTCTCAAGAACAATGCTAAACGTCAGAATCCCTCCAAAGGCCAACACTTGCAAAAAAGCCTTTGATGCGGCGAGAATCAAGCTTGCAACCTAATAATCTGAAGATTTGTGCGCACCATGGCAATATTTGTAGCGTTTGCCTGAACCGCATGGACACGGCGCGTTTCTTGGAATTTCATCAGAAAATTCTACATGAGGAGAATCATCTTTGCTATCATCCGCCAACGGATTTGCAAATTGACGTGCAAATTGGCTGGCAAACGGATTCGTATCTTCCTCACGAATATACGCTGAGTCGAGATTGGGATTACCTAATTCTCCGTCGATTGGCGGAACAATATCTTCTGAGTCGTTCAATGATTGGAAGAATTTTAGCAAATTATTCACATCATCCATTGATACATCAAAACGAGACAAACTGCTCAATGTTTTGACACGAATACCTTGCATCATTTCTGTGAACATATTAAATGATTCACGCTTGTATTCGTTTAATGGATTGCTTTGCGCGTATGCTCGTAATCCAATTCCTTGACGCAAATGGTCAAGAGAAAGGAGATGGTCTTTCCAATGTTGATCCAAATAACGCAGCAATGTACTTCGCTCGGATGATTTCAACAATAACTCTGGCACTCTAGTCTTTTGCCCCTCTAATTGTGCCTCGATCATGCCTTCAATCGCGACGCGTGCGTCTGTCACCGTCATTGATTCGAGATTTTTCCACGCCTCAGCAGGAATATCAATGTTGAAAACGTCCTTAAAGCTTTGCTGAATCAGCTCAAAATTCCATTGATCTGGAATCGAATCTGGTGGAAAATGCTCAGAAATCATGGCATCTAACGTTTCAGTCCGAATGCCATCTATCAGTTCTGACACATCATCGGCCTTCATTATATCTAAACGCTGTCTGTAAATAACTTTGCGCTGGTCATTCATAACATCATCGTATTTAAGCAAATGCTTACGAATCTCGAAATTGTGTGCCTCGACTTTCTTCTGTGCGCGTTCAATCGCTTTGCTTATCCACTTGTGCGAAATTGCCTCGCCATCCTTCATGCCTGCGCGACGCATCATGGTATCCATTCGGCCGGATCCAAATATTCGCATCAGGTCGTCTTCCAAAGAGATGAAAAACTTAGATGAACCGGGATCCCCTTGACGCCCAGATCGCCCTCGTAACTGGTTGTCGATTCGTCGGCTTTCATGGCGCTCGGTTCCAATGACAAACAAGCCTCCGACAGAGCGGACCTTATCTTGCTCTTCTGCAACTTCTTGCTTGATTTTCTCTATGCGCTCTAACTTTGCGGGTCCATCCGGAACGCCCGCCAGCTCTGTTTGCACTCGAGCTTCCCAATTCCCGCCAAGCTTAATATCTGTTCCGCGCCCAGCCATGTTTGTTGCAATCGTAATCGCACCAAGACGTCCCGCGTTTGCGATAATCAACGCCTCACGGTCGTGGTGTCTTGCGTTTAAAATTGCGTGTGGAATTTTTTCTCGAGTTAGGATTGACGAACATAGCTCAGATTTTTCAATGCTAGTCGTTCCAATCAAGACTGGCTGCTTCCGCTCTTGGCACTCTCTAACGATACGAACCACTGCCGCATACTTGTCCACGGCCTTCAGGTACACTTCGTCATCAATGTCTTTCCTTACCACTGGTCGGTTCGTTGGGATCTCGACGGCCTTTAGCTTATAAATTTCCTCAAATTCAGCTTCTTCGGTAACAATCGTTCCGCCCATACCGCTTAATTTCGGATATAACCTAAAAAAGTTTTGGTACGTAATCGACGCCAGTGTTTGGTTTTCACGCTGAATTGTTACGTGTTCCTTTGCTTCCAATGCCTGGTGCAGCCCCTCAGAATACCGCCGCCCTTCCATTGTACGCCCAGTAAATTCGTCAACTATAATCACTTCGTCATCGCGGACAATGTAGTCTACATCCCGCGTGAAAAGCTTGTGGGCACGCAGCGACGCATTCACGTGGTGAACAACTGTGACATTCTGCGAATCGTATAATTTCGATCCATTCAAAATTCCAGCGTTCTGAAGTTCTTGCTCCATGCGCTCAACACCGCTTTCAGTCAATATGACCGTGCGTTGTTTTTCGTCTTTTTCATAGTCTTCTGGAATGAGCTTAGGAAGGATCAGATCGATTTGCTGATACAACTGCGACGAATCCTCTGCTGGGCCCGAAATAATGAGCGGCGTACGGGCCTCGTCAATTAAGATGCTGTCTACTTCGTCGACAATGGCATAGTTAAACGGCCGCATAACAAGTTCGTTTACACTAAACTTCATGTTGTCGCGCAAGAAGTCAAATCCAAATTCATGGTTTGTCCCGTAT
>JAISCJ010000009.1 GCA_031265645.1 Holosporales bacterium
CGAGCGCTCCTAAGCAAATCTGAAGCTGAATGACATAACTGGGAGCCGTATGCCTTAATAGGGCACGTACGGTTCTGTGGAGGGGGATGCTCAGTAATGGGCCTCTCTACTCTCGTATACTTTGTCCAACTTTTTTCAACGGGAGTACATTTTCTTTTTACGGTAGCGTCTTCACAAAAAGTATAGTACAATAAGTATGTATCAAGATGATATACGACTTGTAAAAAAAGGAGAAAAACTTTATGAACAAAATATCTACAATAGTTTTGATCCTGTTATCATGCCAACGTTTGATTGGAAGCCAAACGCGAGAACAGGATTTTTCGAATTCTCGTTACTTTATAACTGAAAAACAGCGCCAAGGGATTGCAGACGTTTGCAACGATATTCAGGATATCATTAGGAATGTGTGCCCAGTTGGGGAGGAAATGAATCGTCAACAGCTTTGTACATACTTAAATGACATCTCGAAATGGCCGACGCGAGGGTTGTCTCTTGTGCTTTTTGATAATGCTGGGCGTGTAACAGGTACTGATTTTGGAAAATTTGTTTCATCATTTGTCTATACTGCTTGTGGATTCCTTGATTCTCGCGAATTTAATCATACGTGGGGAAGTGTTCTGACAGTTGATCCAGAGCTTTTTAGTTTGGTTGAAGGTGCAGTACTTGGAGAGAAAAGGTACGATGATGGACTGTTGCCCAAAGGCCCTTCGTTTTTTGAACAAATTGCTCTAGCTGCATCAAAAGCGTTGCTACTGTGTACGCATGATGCGGATCTTGCGGAAGGAATGGAGCGCAGTAGGTCTCTTCCTAGCAAGCTTGCCGATATTACAGACGCTCATGTTTCTCATGACGAATTGGCAATAAATGAACTCTGGAACGCATTGGTCATGTTACGATGTATTGGAGTGAGTCCGACAACGGCAAAGTCATCGCATTTTGTGCATTTTTGTGAAGGAGGATTCCCTCATAAATATAATTTACACCTTGATTTAATAAATACTGAGATTGAGAGGACTTGTCCATAGAAATAAACTATACTATACTATTTATAGACGTTCAGATTCTTACGACAAAAAATGGATGAGCCACTCGAGATCCTTCCTTGATATTATTCGTCTGACCCCAAATTTGTCGAAAGACGAAGAAGTACAAGCCTTCCACCAGTGGAAGACATGTGCATCTTTGTCTGGACGAGAAAAACTTCTGCGAAGCCACTTAAAACTCGTAATGAAGGTGTCCAAAAATGTAGCAAGTTGGAATTGCGCTTTTGACGTTGAAGAGATTTTTTCTGAAGGCGTTTTGGGCTTAATTCACGCCATACAGTTATTCGATCCATCAAAAGGAGCAACATTAGCAACTTATGCTTTATATTGGATTAAAGCATATACTAGAAGATGGACACGGCGCGCCTTTTCGGTGGTTCATCGGGCAAATTGTTATTGCTCGAATGATAAAGATAAAAATTGCATAATTGCTGATGAGTCCTTAGACAGAAAGGTTGACGATACACGCTATTTGCTAGATTTGATCCCAGATCAGGCCGTTTCTCAAGAGGAATGCTTGTTGATGCATGACGAATTACAGCAAAGTCGGAAGATTCTCAAAAAAGCATTAAGTGTCCTTTCACCTGAAGAGCTCTGTGTAATTAAGGCTCGTTATGGGGGAGATGTGATCAGAACATTAAAATCAATTTCAGAGAATATTGGATTCTCCACTGAAGGTGTTAGAAGAATAGAGATTCGATCTATTAAAAAATTACAGAACGCGATACAACGCTATGGTAAGTTTTTATAGCGTAAAACGGTGCCAATACACGCGAATACGTTAATGCTGTGAATTAGAACATTAATAAAACTTCAATGTTGAACGGTGAATAAATTTTTCATAAACTTTCGAGTTTTCGGACCAAGTAAATTTTTCAAACATCTGATACTCTGCTTTCGGAGTCTTTGCGAAAAGAGAGAGCATTGAATGGCGTGGCAAGCAAGCGTCGTTACATTATTTCCAGAAATGTTTCCTGGACCACTTACGCACTCTTTAGCAGGCAAAGGCCTCAAAAAAAAAATCTGGAACGTTAGTCCTATCCAAATTCGAGATTTTGCCCAAGACAAACATCGGACCGTTGACGACACCTCATACGGGCACAATGCAGGCATGATATTAAAGCCAGACATTGTTCATTGCGCAATGTGTCATGCCGTCGAGCATTTTTTAGGTACACCGCAAATTATTTTTATGAGTCCTCGCGGGGAACCATTCAAGCAGCCACTAGCGCGTTCCCTGGCGCAATCAGACGGTGTTATAGTACTATGTGGGCATTACGAGGGCATCGATGAGCGCGTAATTGAGCACTGGAGAGACACGCACGGCTTAAAGGAAATCAGCTTAGGTGATTATATTTTGTCTGGAGGGGAAATCGCCGCGCTCACATTGCTGGACGCCTGCATCAGACTTTTGCCTGAAATAGTCCATAATGAAGCCTCTTTAGCGCAAGAAAGCTTCGACCTAGATTTACTCGAATTTCCACAGTATACTAAACCATATGAATGGCAGGACAAGGTCGTGCCCGATGTACTGCTGTCGGGTGACCATAAGAAAATCGCCGCATGGCAAAAATTTGAAGCAGAGAAAATAACGAGAGCGCGGCGTCCCGATTTGTGGGAGCTGTATTCTCAAACAGAATGTAAAAAGTAATGCCGGAGAGTCTTATGAATTTATTGCAGCAAATTGAACAAGAGCAAATCGCAAAGCTTACGGAAGGAAAGGTATATCCTGAGTTTAAAGCTGGAGATACAGTTAAGGTAAATGTAAAGGTTGTTGAAGGCGACAAAGAGCGAATTCAGGCGTTTGAAGGCGTTGTTATCGCAAAAAAAAATCGCGGGCTAAATTCGTCGTTTAGAGTTCGAAAAATTTCGTATGGCGAAGGTGTCGAACGTGTGTTTGCGCTGTATTCGCCTAACATTACAGTTGAGTTAGTGCGCCAAGGACGTGTTCGCAGAGCAAAGCTATACTATTTAAGACAGCGAACCGGAAAGTCCGCAAGAATTGCGCAATTGAACAGGCGCATAGGTGTGTCTTCTGCCAAGACTGGACGCGTGGCTGATACAGTTGTAGCGGATCCTGTTCCTGCAGAGAACGTGACATCCGCTGAATAGTGGTGGATAGCTAGAAAAAGGCACAGCATTGTTGTCCTGTGAGAGTTTTAAAGAGTTGATTCATCGCTCTGTAATCTATTGTATTAACGAATATGAGCCAAGATGGGATTCTCCTTGGCTTTTGCATATTGCGCCAATTGCTGTGGCTGTATCCGGAGGAGCGGACAGTATGGCGCTGCTATTGCTGTTTAAAGAGCTGCTGGACGAGTTTGGACTTGGCAATAGGCTGATTGCATTGACGATTGACCACAACTTATCTTGTTCCAAGGAATACGTCAATAGCGTCCATAATTGGATTTGCCAACGTCAAATTAACCACGAAATCCTTGAATGGCAACACGCACCGTTACAGACCGCGATTGAGGAAAAAGCAAGGGCGGCTCGTTACAAGTTACTGACAGATTACTGCAGAAATAATCGTATCCCGCGCGTGTTCGTCGCGCACCACGCTAAAGACCAAGCTGAGACGGTTTTTATGCATTTGATGCGGGGAAGCAGTTTGCGCGGATTGGGCGGAATGCGCCCTGTGTCACAATACAACGGAATTGATATTGTTCGTCCGCTGCTGAGTGTCGATCCGCAAGATTTAAAAGACACGCTACGCCGCTTTAACCAGCCTTATATGACTGACGCTGATAACTTGTCAGATCAGTTTGAGCGTGTTCGCTGGCGTAGAATGATTACGCAAAATCGCGAAATAAATGTCTGCAACATGGCGAAGTCTGCACAAAATTTGCAAAATATTGAAACGCAAATTGAAGAAGCCGCGCAAAAATTTATAAGCGCAAATGTCATCGCATTATCTTTTCCCAATCAGAAATTTTTGGAGCTGATGCCAGTTGTCGCGCAAACTGTGCTGAAATTGTTAATAAATAAAGTTCGAAACAACGCGCTTCCCTGCTCATATCGCGTTGTTGAAAAAATTTATGACCAGGTAAAAGATGCGAATTTTTTGGCAACAACGGCAAATGGTTGCCTGATTCGACGTGCAAATGCTGGGATGATCACAATTTTAAGGGAAGGTCAAAGAAAGCGGGATAAGGGCGCCAATGAAATATAAAAGCACAAACTATTGATTAGCGCTTGCGTCATTTCGTTGTAATCGGTACTATTCTTTAGTGAGACGCGGGCGTAGCTCAGGGGTAGAGCACAACCTTGCCAAGGTTGGGGTCGAGGGTTCGAATCCCTTCACCCGCTCCAATGTTTTTTCGTTACATACGGGTCCGGAGATTTTGGTTTTTTTTGAATAACATAAACCTTATATTTTGCGCGGTTTAGCTTGTTTTGTCTCCGTTAGAAACTTTGACCAACACTTATGTAAAATTGAATGCTTCGATCTACGTATTTCCCATCGTGTTTGTTGCTCTCTCTTCGCTTAAACGGCAATGCAATATCAAAGCGAACTGGCCCAAACTTCGTAAAATATCGAACCCCAAACCCCGCTCCGCAAAGGACATGGTCTCTCATTAGCTCGCCTTTTGACACGCAGCTTGTCTCAAAAAATGCAACTGCGCCAAAGTCTTTCGAGATGCGAACCCTTGGTTCCACGCAAAATTCTAGAAGGGACGAGCCACCCACGGGTTTGTCTTCACTGTTTAGTTCGCCGCTTAGCTGGTATCCATATGCTCTAACAGAATTGCGTCCTCCACCATAAAAGCGCTTATCGAAAGGAATGCATGTAAAGTCTTTGATCGCAATTTTGCCCCAGGATAAAAGTGACGCGATCACGGTGACGTTTCCAGACTCTGTATCTATTGCTTCGCCCAAGGGAAGATAGCCTTTTACGCTACTTGAAAACACACACATAGCATTTGCCTTGATCGCAGTTGGTTTCGCATCAGAGCGGAGGCTTCCAAAATAGGGATGGCAAGTCAAGTCAAAGACCATACCAGAGGTAGGGCTAGTCGAATGATTGGCCATATTCACTGTAGTATTCATTGTCACGCCAAATAAAGATTGATTCACTGTGTTGTTGATTTGCTTTAACGTGCCATATTCAACAGTTGGTAATACCGAGTATGTAATCATGGATTTTGTGTGTTTCTTATGCCGGATAAATCCTGCCGTCAATGAGTATTTTTCGCCTTCATACGCTATCGTGTTTAAGTGCTTAATTGACGCATCGGCGTGTAAAACTTGATGACGACAAAATGTATCTGGCTTGTTGATGAATGTTGTTGCAGACAGTTCCTTTATTCCTCCTTGGAATATGGCTCCAGCATCAAGAGCCTTTTTCATGAAATTTTTATTTTGCCACGTCGCAGAAACGACAACGCCTTCTGTTGCAGCGAAGTAAATTCCGCCACCGATTGTATGAGGTGGTGATGGTATGAGCTCAACCTTAACAAGCGCCTGGTCATATTTTTTCGGCAATGTCGCTTTAGGACAAGTTCCGCCGTAGTTACGTGACACGGAGAAATCTTGTTCTCCAATTTTTTCAGCGGAAATGTTTACTTCTGCAAACAGTCCGGAATTTATTAAATCAATCTTTGAATCACTCACATTTGATTGTTTTAAAATGGTCTCTTTTTCTAGGGAGATGTGCTTGGCAACAAATGATCTCGGAACATCTCCTTCTCCAG
>JAISCJ010000030.1 GCA_031265645.1 Holosporales bacterium
CTATCAAACTTTTTATAAAACGTCTACAGCGTGAACTAACGTTCCTTTAACGGGTCTCCAGAACTTAACCTCCTCTCGACCAGGAGCCATTGGGCTGTATTCAGTGGCTAGAAAAGACGTAAACAGCGGTGCTGTAAAGCCAGAGCGAATGTGATCGACGAATGACATTAGATCAACTAGCCCCATTTTGCTATGTTCACGGCTTGCTCTAATTGCGGGAACATCTATCACAGCATTTCGATAGATAAACGTCTGAAAACGCCCGTCCTCTGGGCGATTTTTCGAACGCTCGTTTATTCCGTAGGCAGTAGGTGCGCCAGGAAGTTGTACCCTTGTTTCTTGGAAGAACTCGCGCGTAGCCGTGTCTAGGGGGCTCCCATCACTGGGCTCACATCCTCCACCAGGAATGTCCCACAATCCTAAGCCAGCTGTTGTGCAGCGTTCCCCTACCAAAACGTGTAGTGGAAGACCGTTATAAGAAACAGTAACTAGAGTGCCAGAGCCCGTAACTGGTCCTTTACCCGTGAGCCAACTCGATGCATCGACAGGTTGAAAACTACCAAACGCTAAAAAGCCCAAAATCAGCCCACTTACTTTGAATAAATTCATTTTCACTCCACGGTTAACAAAAACATAGTGGCATAGTACTGTTGTTGAACCTATGAGTCAATATGAAAAATGACAAATGTCAGATAGTGCCCATTGCTGTGCATCCACAGAACCGTAAGTGTTGTTTTTCCCGCATACGGAGCAACGACACCATCACATTTGGAACAGACAAGCATTGCGAGCTTTTGCAAATCAAGGAATTCCAGTTATTTTAGGAGTGATCACTATGTGTTATTCTCAATGCATCGGCATCTTCTCGTATTAAATCGTTCAGTGATTATTATTCAAAATTTATCAAAGCATTTCGGCAGCAAAGCAATTGTGAACGATTTTTCATATAATTTCCCGAAGAACGCCAATATTTCTCTGATTGGCGCAAATGGAGCGGGAAAAACAACATTTTTAAACATGATTTGCAAGCTTGAGGACCCCGATGCCGGCATAATTACCATTCCGAAAGATTGTGTTCTCGCGTACCTTCCGCAGTCTCCAAACGAGACTCCTGAGGAAACGATTTTAAAAGAGTGCATATCTGGGCACCAAACGCTTAGCGTCCTCGGCGCCCGACGAGATAAGGTTCTGGAGGCGATGACGGCAAACTATTCGGAAGAATCGTTCGCCGCATATGAAATTGCGGAACACGAATTTGCTGACAAGGGAGGATACGCACTTGAGTCCGATGCGAAGGGAATCTTAGTCGGGCTTGGTTTTGAAACATCGCAATTTAATCAGTCGCCATTGGTTTTATCTGGTGGCTGGAGGATGCGTGTAGAGCTGGCTAAGTTGCTGATTAATAATCCGAATTTTTTGATTTTGGATGAACCAACAAACCACCTTGATTTGCCTAGCTTAACTTGGCTAGAGCAATATCTAAAATCATTTGCGGGAACGCTACTCTTTGTTTCGCATGATCGTGATTTTCTGAACAATCTGTCCGAAATAACGATCCACATGCAAAATGGACTTGCGCGCGTGTACAACGGAGACTTTGATTCATTTTTGCAACAGAAAGCGGAACGAGCAGAGCAAACGCGAAGGGAAAAGCTGTCATTGCAACGCAAGCAAGATCACATGCAAGCTTTTGTTG
Organism: Holosporales bacterium; assembly: GCA_031265645.1. Taxonomy (GTDB): domain Bacteria; phylum Pseudomonadota; class Alphaproteobacteria; order BNTO01; family BNTO01; genus JAIRNK01. The sequence continues at coordinate 1,697 of JAISCJ010000030.1, forward strand.
ATCGATTTCGCGCAAAGGCGACCAAAGCGAGGCAAGCACAAAGCCGCATAAAGATGATCGAGCGACTGAAGGCCATTGAGGCAAAGCTTGGCGATGAGGACGCTGACAAAAAAGCGCATTTTAATATGACAGTGGATAAACCAAGCGGGCGAATTGTCTTGGATGTGAAAAATGCATCAATTGGATATGGGGATACCATACTAAACAAAAACATTGGCATAAAAATTTTGCGTGGGCAAAAAATTGCGATAATCGGCGCAAATGGTATAGGAAAGTCGACGTTTTTGAAAAGCATTGTAGGCGAAATTCCGTACATATCTGGAGAGCATGAATGGGGCACCAACGTAACTGTGGGGTACTATTCCCAAGATCAATTGGATTTATTGAACAAAGACGAAAATGTGCTGAATAACGTTACAGCACTGGCTCCGAAGGCGACTATGCAGCAAATTCGCGCTCTGCTTGGAAGTTTGCTTATAACAAATGATGACGTTCAGAAGTCTGTTAAGGTTTTGTCCGGAGGCGAGCGCAGCAAAGTCGTGATTGCCGCGTTGCTTGCGCAGAAGAACAATTTTTTGATTTTGGACGAGCCAACTAACCACCTTGATATGTCGAGCGTGGAAATGTTGTCTTCTGCCCTCGAATCATATAACGGGACAGTGCTACTCGTGAGCCACAACCGCGCATTCATTAACGCTTTTGCCACGCAGATATTTCATATGGATAAGTACAAAAAGGCCGAACTGATAGATATGTAGGTGCATTTATACTTTAAAACGATTCGCACTTACGTTCGAAACCTATCCACTTTTGGCTGTTTCGTGTGAACTATACATTTCAAAGCTGAATATCTGGATTTTTTGGACGCGTACCCAGCGCAAAATCTATACTTTTTACAGAAAGTTCAACTGAGATGAGTATATTTTCGTGTGGTTTGGCACGGTCTCGTTATTAAGCGTCTTTATATAATAGTAACGTCTTCAGATTAGATTACGGTATCCTCGAAGAGGACTATACCGAATTATTCGATCCAGGCTTCGTCCACGAACATTCATTCATCTTCGAAATAGGGCTAAATCCTAGCAATATTGACGACCGCCATATATTTGCCATCAGCCATTCGAAATCCATACAATTAAGAAATGTTTCTTCTTAAATATTTGTTACGCCTTTATACCTCATGGTGTTCAAAGCCGCGTCAATGTGCATCGAAAAAATGTGTGGATTTCCTCGTTTTACTGTAAAATCTTCTCTCATAGTATGGTCCTTCACAGGACAAGACAATTCGCTTGTTTTCTCAATGGAAACAATGGTATACTGCTTAGGTTTAGTAGACTGTTATTGGTGAGGACAAATGAAGAATATGTTTTTAGTGGGAATATTGGCGGCTTTAGTGAGCCATGCTAATGCGGCTGAGGAGCTTGGTGCTGCAGTTGCGACTGAAGTCTCTGAAGTGAACAAATTAATACCACGTCTGAATACAGGCCAAGGGGTTTGGCTTGTCGGGGACGATGAGACAGCTAAGCAGCTACATAAGATTGCTTCTGCATGCAGTATTTCACGCCTTGAAATAGATTCCGGGGATTCTGGAAATAAGTGGTGTCCTATGCTTCTTGCAGAATGTCTCGTGAATATTGTTGCAGACCTGCAAGAATTTGACATGCCAGTATTTTTAGGTGCCCAACGTTGGCTTTGTAAAAAACTTTTATCCAAATATATATTCGGAAATGAAGATTTCTCGTGTCGAAAATCCGAAGAGGTGATAAAAAAAGTTGTTGCTGCCAATTTGCAATTTATGCCTGCAGGGGAAATATTTGATTGTGCCTTTGATGCGGAAGGAAACACCGACGATCCATGGCAGAGGTACTTCTTTATGAGTAATGAAAAGGCTGCTTGGTTTAAATCTGTGTATGCCAGTCTTGAATCTGCAGGAGTTGATCAGTAATACAGCGTGGGGTGAATTTACGTTTGTGCTTGAACTTTCGCGAATGGTTTTTCTCCATTCGCGAAATGCGCGGCGTAATCATTTCTATTTTAGAATGTGCTATGCTGATGGTAGTAGTATAGTACGTTGCCCGTAGTTATGTTTTCCAATGATGTTCGAATGTTAGGTCACTCCGGTTTGGTCGCCAGGGCTGCATTTTGCATCGCTCAGAAAACGGGAAACATGGATCCTGCCTTTGCGCATGCATGTGGATTGTTTCATGACATTGCGAAATTACGATTGCCTAAGGAAAAAATGTACAAACACCCGCTGCTTGGACATGCGATTATGAAGGATGCGGGAAGGCCTGACATTGCAAAAATATGTTTGACGCACTCTTTTCCGAATAAAAATGCAAGCGAGTATATATTATTTTACTGCAAGGGCGATGTTGTCGAAGCTGAGGCTATTCGTCAAAAGCTAAAGGATGTCGAATATGATTTTGCCGTCCAGCTTATTCAACTTTGCGATAAAATTTCTGGGCACGACCGATATTTAACGATCGAGCAGAAGCGCGCATTTTATTTAAAAAAATACGGATTTGCTGCTGATTTTATTGATCGGATATACGACGATTTTTTTGAGATTAAACGTGTGGTAGATTCGCTAATTGGCGAGGATTTATATGCGTTTCTTAATATAGAATGAATACACGCATTTGTTCAAATGCACATTTTTTTTCGATAGCGGGACTATGACTCAGGAAAACGATACATCAATAGAAGATATTTTGAATTCGATAAAGAAATTTATTCGAGTTGAGGAAGAGCATTCAGATAAAAATGAAGACGTGGTTCGGCTATCCCCTGTGGATGAAGATTTTTCTCCTCAGATGGATAACATAGACATGCCCGATTTTATAAAAAATGCGCTTCGTTCTGATGATGTTTTCGATAGATGCAATGTTCATGAACTACACGCAGAAAATGAATCGCAAAATCACTCGCTGCCTCATGAATGTTCGGCAAAGGATCCATCTTCCAATTCAAGTTTTCAGAGCGCCCATTTAGAGCATGAACCAGACAATAAGCAGGAAGCACAGACCATTTTGCAAGATTTTGCAAGTGTTGTAAGAGAATTGTCGAAAACAAAAGATTCGCGTGCGAAATCTAGCGAATTTAAAGTCAGCGGCAACTTAGACCAGTTTGTTGTAGATACAATAAAGGTTGCTGTTACGCAATGGGTGGAACAAAACATAAAACAAATAGTTGAGTCGCTGGTGAAAGAAGAAATTTCAAACATTACAGCGTCTATCTTTGGAAAATCGGATCAAAAGTAAGCATGCGTAACATTTTTGCCGATTGGACGTGTTTCTTATTTATTGGTCGATGCTTTGTCCAAATAGCGACGGATTCGTGACCTGGCTCGCCCTGTACACGCAAATTTTTCCCACGCCGGCACAGGAGTCGGGTTCTCGGAAGTTATAACCTGCACCTGGTCGCCATTTTTTAATACAGTGCGAAGAGGCATGGACTTTCCATTTATATAAACGTCAGAAACGTGGTCGCCTGTCCACGCATCGATGGCGTAGGCAAAGTCTATCGTTGTAACCCCTTTCGGCAGGACTACTAATTCGCCTTTTTCCGTGAAACAAAACACTTGATCTTGGAACATTTCCATTTTAGTGTTCTCCAAAAATTCTTTCGGACTGTCTGCTTGCGCCATTAATTGCAGTAAATTGCGAATCCACTGATATTGCGTGCCGTCATGCGCATGTACGTTTTGCTTGTACTGCCAGTGCGCCGCGATCCCGTATTCGGATGCCATATCCATTTGTTCCGTACGTATTTGAATCTCAATTCGACGATATTTGGGGCTGATTACTGCTGTATGAAGCGATTGGTAATTATTTACTTTTGGAGTGCTAATGTAATCCTTAAAGCGCCCAGGAATCACCCAGTATGAATTGTGCAAGATTCCAAGCGCTTGATAACACTCTGGTAGAGTTTTTACTACGACTCGAAAAGCCAAGATATCGCACAATTCCTCAAACGTTGTGTTGCGCGTAATCATCTTTTTCCAAATGGAATATGGCGTCTTTATGCGCCCTAACACGCGCGCCTGGATGCCGACCTTATCTAAAACGGATTTTAGGTCGCTTACGATTTCTTCAATTGGGCCCGTCGAGGAAGAACACAAACGCGCTAGCCTTTCCGTTGTTGTATTGTAAGCGGATTCGTTCAATTCTTTAAAAGCGAGATCCTCAAATGTTTCCTTCATGCTCTGCAGGCCAACACGACTAGCTAATGGTGCGTAAATATCCAACGTCTCTTGAGCAATTTTTTGTCGTCGCCGCACGTCTTTTATGTAATGCAGCGTTTGCATATTGTGTGTGCGATCTGCGAGCTTGATTAGGAGTACACGAATGTCGTCTGCCATTGCTAGCACGAGTTTTCTGAAATTTTCTGCTTGCACAGCAGTATCGGATTGCAGCGCTAGCTTAGAAAGTTTTGTTACGCCTCCTACTAAAAATGCGATTTGCTCACCAAAGCTGTGTTCAATATCTTTCAATGTGGCCACTGTGTCTTCCACTGTGTCGTGCAGAAGGGCTGCTGCAATTGTTATGTAGTCTAGCTTAAGGTGGGCTAAAATCCCCGCAACTTCAACCGGATGGGAAAAAAAAGGATCTCCGGACTCACGAACCTGGGTCCCGTGAGCGCGCAGAGAGAATACGTAGGCTTTGTTAAGCAAGCCCTCGTCAATCCCAGGGTCATATGCTTTTACTAATTCAACAAGTTCGTACTGTCTTAACATTAGTCCACAACGCAGAAGTGTTACAAGAATTTACACTAACCCTACGGGAAACATTCCATCAATGGCAACGATTCTATTGAATCAATCCGGAGTTTCATGTGGGAACCCTATAGTTTGGTGCAACGTGCTCTAAAATGAAATTTTGATTCTGTAAAAAGTAAACATTAAGTGTTTTGTAAAATCAAAATTCATTTTACGAGCAGGCATAACTATTTCTTAAATCTAGCAATTTCCTTGTCCCACTTCTCTTGTACGATTTTTCCATTTTCACAGACACCATCAAACGCGACTTTTACGAGAGGAACCACTCCGGCATCCAGTACGACGACGTTGCCAACTCGGAGGCTCTTCGTTGTTATCACGGTAGCCTTAACCTTCGTAATATTGCCGTCCGTGCCAGGCTCATTTGACTCTAAATCTACAGCAAAAACCTTGGAATTCTTATTCGACTTATCTAATTTTACCGAAATTATTTTATATCCCTTTAGAATCGGTATAAATGATTCAAAAACGGAAGCCAAAAATTCAGGAAAAGTATCCACATAGTGTTGATTTGCCTTATCTTTAATGTCTATGACTCCGCGTGTTACCGTCTTCATTATGTTTAGGAATGCTACATTCGTTTTCACCCACTCGGGAAGTTTCGCCGCATCAAGCTTAATTAAATCAACAATCTTGTTGCGAATGCTTGCTTCTGTTTCATCGGTACTTTCCTCAGGTTTGGCTGCTTTCTCCGACTTTTTAGACTTTTTCTTGGCATCGCCTTTATCTGCCGTGGGTGTCGACTCAACGGCAGGCTCTGATTTGGCTTCGGACGCTTCAGTGGTTGCTTTTGACTTCACTTCAGCCGCTGCAGGCTCAGACTTTTCTCCAGTCTCTGCAACAGGAGCAGCCTTCGTGGCAGTATCCGATTTTACTTCGGGCGTGTCATTTATTTTCTCCGTTGTAATCTCTGCCTTTTTCGCTGGTTCAGCAACGGGAGCCGCTTCAGGAGGTGACTTTACATCAACTGCCGCAGGCTTTTCTGTTTCGTGTGCTTTTTCGCTTGGCTGGGAATCAGAGTTCGGAACTTGAGCTTTTGTTCGCGTTGAAGCTTTATTATTCGACGCTGGCTCTGCGGCAGGCTTGTCCAATGCGGTCTTGTCAATTCCCGGTGCCGCCTCTGTTTTCGACTCCTTTTTTAGTCCGTCACACCCGACTAAAAACAACGGGCCGCTCAGGCACAACAATCTCCAGTTCTTCAGCATAAACCACCATTAATACAATATATATAACATCTACGATTTAACAGTACTTCATTTCTGATTTAAATGCCATCCGAATGTACTGCATGATTTGCCTTAAATATTTTTTTTGTGGAAATAAATCGCTACAGCCTTTTTAAAATTAGAGTATTGCTTCACAGAGTAGAGTTTATTCGATAAACAAAATATTTGCTTATACCAATTCGCGAAAAGATCCCCAATTCGTCGTCGGGAACTCATTCAACTTGTTGCATGGGAACCGCTCGTGTCTTTTGTTGTGGATTATTTTTGCGAATGGGCATAGAATTAACTCGCGCCAACTTGTTACGTAGTTGTCTTGTCTGATTGTGGTGGGGTAGAATTTTGCTGAAAACGGAAATGCTTCGATGTAGAATCACAAGAGGTTTTGTTTATCCTGCTGTGCGTTCTGCTTTCGTGATACAATGATAAGAATATTACCATCCGATTTAGTCAACCAAATTGCTGCAGGCGAGGTCGTTGAGCGTCCTGCTTCAGTCGTGAAAGAGTTGGTTGAAAATGCAGTAGACGCAGGCAGCTCAAACATTGACGTGTTCGTTAAGAATGGAGGACAGAGTTATATCTGTGTGAAAGATAACGGAAATGGGATGACTGCAAGCGACCTTGAGTTGTGCGTCCAACGACACGCGACATCAAAACTTTCAGGAAAAAATCTTCTGGAAATTGAGACGTTTGGATTTCGCGGAGAGGCCCTCCCGTCAATTTGTTCAATAAGCCGCGTCGAGATAAAAAGCAAAACAGCAAATGATAATTTGGGATGGATGTTCTGCTTGGACGGCGGCGTTGAAGTAAAAAAAGAACCCATAAGACTTGACGCAGGAACAGTGATTACTGTCCGAGATTTATTTTACAAAACGCCTGCTCGCCTCAAATTTTTAAAATCTAGCTCTGCGGAATTATCGGCAAGCACACTGCAAGTTAAGCTGCTTGCGTTGTCAAATCATCACGTTGATTTTTCGTTTGTTAGCGGAGATAAGCGTTTGTTTTCGTATGTTGCGAAAAATACGCAAATTGCGCGAATACAAGACGTTATGGGACGCGAGTTTTGTGAGAATGGTGTACAAGTACAATATGAGCTAGATGGACTATCTATCACTGGAATTGCGAGCTATCCTACCTATCATAAAAATGGTGGGCAATACATATTTGTGAATAAGCGTCCCGTAAAAGATCGAGGACTAGCGAGTGCAGTAAAGGTTGCATATCAACGAGTCCTTATTCCCGGAGAACAGCCTTCATACGTACTCTTCTTGAGCATGGATCCACAAGAAGTTGATGCTAACGTTCACCCAGCAAAAACTGAGGTCCGATTCCGATCTCAAGGGCGCGTTCGCTCAGCAATAATTGCGGCGATTGAACGGGCGTTAGCGACCA
>JAISCJ010000099.1 GCA_031265645.1 Holosporales bacterium
ATAGTATGCGCTCTATTGCCCCGTTAACTTACGCAAAAGACGCGATCTTGATTGACACGTCTGATCTGACGACCTTGCAGATGTGCGAGCACGTGATGCAGATCGTAAAGACACAGTTAAACATCGTTCAGTCAAATGCCTAAAAATCAGCAAGTAATCACGTTTGGATGTCGTCTTAATACGTTTGAGTCTGAACACATTAAGCACGTATTGAAACAAAATGACCTGCACGACGTTATTGTTGTAAACACATGCGCGGTGACAGCTGAAGCTGAGCGCCAGGCTCGCCAAGCCATACGCAAATTGAAGCTTGCGCATCCAGACAAGCGCATCGTCGTTACAGGGTGTGCTGCAACAATTAGCCGTGAGGCGTTTGAGGGCATGCCACAGGTTGATCGCGTGATTTCTAACGAACAGAAGGACGATCCCCAACTCTTTGCTAAGGCGTTGACTGCAGGCATTTTGCCATCTGAAGAGCGTTCATTCGCTCAACTGAAAGAACATTCACCTTACCAATCGAAAGAACGTGGGCAACTGGAAGAGCGTTCTGCGGAGCAACTCAATGTGCTTTCATCGCAAAAATTCATTCCTAATTTTGAAGGCAAATCGCGCGCATTTTTGCAAATTCAAACTGGGTGCGATAATTGCTGCTCGTTTTGCGTGATTCGGATTGCTCGTGGAAAATCTGTGAGCTATCCGATTTCTCAAATTCTCGCCCAAGCTCAGCAATTTGCCGATAAGGGTTATCAAGAGATTAATTTGACTGGTGTGAACATTACGTCATTTGACTCGGAAGGGCACAGGCTTGCTGAGCTGATTAACTTATTGCTTGAAAAAATTCCCACAGTGCGAATTCGACTATCTTCGCTTGACCCTGGAGAATTAAATGATGCGCTTTACGATGTTATGCGCAACGAACGCGTGCTTCCACACTGGCACTTGAGCATTCAATCTGGAGACTCGACTGTGCTTGCGCGCATGCTTCGGCGCCACACTCCTGACGACATCGTTTCAATTGTGAATAGAGTCCGCCAAACGCGTCCAGAAATTGCGATTGGCGCGGACATCATTGTCGGTTTTCCAGGAGAAACTCAGGATATGTTCGAGAATTCATGTGCGCTTGTTCGGAAGTGCAAAATTGCTTTATTGCATGTTTTTCCTTATTCGGAGCGCCCAGGAACGGTTGCGAGCACATTGCCACAAAAAGTTCCTCCGCGGATTAAGGTTGAACGAGCACAGCTGCTGCGTCAAATTGGAACGGACGTTTTGCGCGAAGTCCTGCAGTTGTTGGTTGGAACAGAAGTCGTCGCATTTGTAGAGCAGGAAATGCCATCCGAGTTAAGCGTAAACGAAGCGCCTTGCTATAGTGGGAAGACGGAACATTTCTTTCGCATCACAATTTGCGGGCAGGGCGCTCCAATCGGACGTTTTGTAAAAGTCCAAGTGGAGCGGATCCTTTCAGACGATTCCCTATTCAGTTACTGGAAGACTTAATCGAACATTATGTTGGTCTATCTCTTTAGAACCTGCAGACGCTGATCTGGGTCTTTTCACGCTCACCGTGGTTGGCTCATGTTTCAGCACATCTTTTGCAACAATATCAAACCAAGCCTTCGGGCCGAAAGTTGCTTGTATCCCACAAAAAATGCCTATCGCAACGCCAGTGTTGCTGTTTATTGCAAGAGAACCACTGTCTCCAGGACCAATGATTGTCCCCGTATCACTAATGCGATAGCTCATGGGGTCAATAATATTTGTGCTAGTATCGACATTAATGTCTTGTACTTTCTTTTTCACATACCCACCAATTAAAAGCCTCAATCCAGCGTTTGATGTGTTGAAACACGTCCGACCGTAGCCTATTGCAAAACAACGTTTACTTTCATCTGCTGATGAACTGTGAGAACATGACGCATCTGGCGAGGACGAGGTCGGATTGTTTTCAAACTTCTTCCAAAAGGCTGAAATGTTAATGCCATCTAAAGGTTTGTTATTCTCGTCTTTTTCTTGTTTTTCTAATACAAAAATCGCTATATCACCTATAAGTCCATTATCATACTTGAGAAAATACACTGATTCAACGGGGTTTCTGCCTGCCTCAAGAGGTGGTGGGGAAAAAGATGTTTGCTCACGTTTGAAGAAAACCTTCTTCTTCGGGGCGTTTGACGACCCGGTCAGATTCAAGGGGCCATCGGTGTGTTTTTTACACGTCTTACAAACTGTTATTTTTTTGCAGGTACTGGAATTAGTTCGGGGCTGTTGAATATTCTCGTCGGCAGCGCCATCAACCCCTTGGTTTTTCGAGGGATATGTCACAGAATTTAGAGAGGATTCAACATGCCCCAGATCTATTGATTGAACTTCTTCTAATTTGAATATTCTAGAGAACTCTAATGATGATGTCATGAATACGTTCACGTCAAAGACGTGTGCTGCGCTCAAAACAAGTCGCCCCTTTAGATTAGGTGGCATGTTGTCCCACTGAACGAGAGTTCCAGTCCCATATTCCAACAGTGCATTTCCTTCGGGAGAAACACTGGAATAGTTATGTGTACTGCTGTACCAATCCAACCGACCTATGTATTTACTTAATGTATTAAACACGCTATTACCTTGGATTTTTCCGTTGTACGCAAAATCTATAGCGTTGGTAATCTCTTGCTTAAGTTGTTTCCATGTTAATTTATCCTGACCTACTGTGTATTTGCCTTTTAAATTTTCTAGCAGCGCCAGAACACCATATTCTTCCTTTTCTTTTATTTTAGCTATTTTGATTTTTTTATCGAGATTCATGAAGTCTTGCACCTCAGGCATGTTTTTGACCCTAAAAATATTTTGCAGATCGTTTAAAATGAGAGAAATTGCATCATCTGTCAAATTAGTAATGACTTGATCATCAAGGGTTTGTTGTGGATTACAGGTTGCCTGCTCGTTAACTCCTTGGGTTCCCTCTACGTCCGTTCCAGAATCTTGGATGGGCTCAACAATATTCTCATACCCAGCGTCGTCTGCGCTATTGATGCTTATGCAACTACAAAATAACGCAGAGAACAAGATGCTCGATCTATTAGAATGTCTATACTTCATGACTTTACTTAGGCAAAGAGTACTCATTGCATAATCGTAACACTAAATGTGTTAATTATTCGTTAACGAGCAGCGTTGCACTTGGTTGTTGAACCGGCAAACGGTTTCAGTACACGTCTTTTATTATTTGATAATTTTTTGTTAAAAAAATTGAAAAATCCTAAAAGCTTACCTTGGAACCAATTAATAATACCGTTCCTTTGTTTCTACGTGGATTCTCATTCCCGTCATATGCTGAAACGCTTTTATCTGATTCTTGATCTATATGGTCCAATTCAGCAAAAACTTGCACTCCCGAAGCTACTGTTAGGTCAACGGACAATGCGTGCACAACACCTTTCGCAAATTCTGAATTCGTTGTTCTACGTTTCAACTTATGCCGAGCATATCCAATGTCCAAACATCCGAACGAATATTTGCCTCCAATGTTCCAAACTCTACCTGCATCAGCAAGGTGGCTTCCAAAGCGACCCGTTGCATCCGCATTTTCTTTTGAGAGAGGAATACTTTGTTCACCATTGCTAATGTAGCCTCCGGCAATTTTAAAGTTTTTATATTTTACGGCTCCAGTTGCATGTATCGATGTGTCTTCCTTTGTCTTAAAATTTCGCGTGAACTCTGTCTCTATGTTTGCTGAATATTCGTATTCGTGATTAACTATTTCCTGAACGTTAGCGGTTTGTGATGCTTGTTCGTTTATGGCGATTATGGATGCTGTGACCTCAAAGTCCTTTACGTCTTGTGCATAATTTACCCCAACTGCCAGGTTGTGCTTCTTTTCATAAACTGGTTCAACTCCATCGTCATTGGAATTTGAGTAGTTCTTCTCTCCTAAATCCCCCCAACCCTGATGTGTCGGATTGGGACAGTACGCAAGCCCAGCCTGAAAACCGACCCACCGTGGAGAATTGTACACAATTTTTGTCGCTCTTTTTGTGTATCCAATTGCGTGGTGCGTTTGCGGAAATCCACTCGGACGACTAAACAGCCCATACATTGAACCATCTACTCCTCCTGTTCCACCTACTAACCCAGTTGCATCATCCGCATATGTTCCGTCTGGCCCTTTCACGTTTCCCATTTGAAAGGTTCCAAAAGGGCACTCAATTTGCACGTAGTGATCTGTGACGCCAACATCTCCAGGGACGACTTGCAAATTGGCTACATATTTACAAGATAGCGTCTCTGCAACTGTTCCGGAAACTTCCCATGATAAGTCAGCCCAACCGACACCAACATGCAAATCTCCGTCTTTTCCATGACGCGCATCGTCTTGCATCACTGCGCCAATGTGCGAGCACATCGAGCCAGAAAACTTCATTTGCGGAGAATCGCTTGTGATAATAACAGATGCTGGAAGCTCACTATACGATTTGCTTGCTAAAAAATTTCCTTCTTTTTTTGGGGGGCCAACCTCAACAATGTCGCACTCTACGATTTCGTATGGCGGTTTATTTGGATCTTTCTCTTCATAAATTACTTTTTCGACTACCACTTTTGCGCCAATTGGCTTCTTTGGGGGAATTTCTTGCGGGTCCTGTTCTTTGGACATTTCATTCACAACCGACAATTCCGCTGCAAAATGAGCCAATTTGTTTGGATTTTCCGCGAATTGTGATTGTGCTTCTTTAGCAGATTCTTTGCGCGATCGAGAGACGTTTTTCGTCTCCGCAATTTTTAAGGCGCGAGCTTTTTCTTCGCGATCTTTCTTTTCTTTTAACAGTCTCTGCATCAAGCGTACATCAGCGATGTCTTCGGACTCTTTACTTGAAGGCTCTTCCCCAGCAACATTTCTAAGCTCAAACAATGCTGAACCCGTTGGAACAACTATATTGCTTGCACTTTCTTGCCCTTTTATAAATTTGCTGAGAGCCGGAGATGTGCTTTTTCCTGATACCTCTTTGTGATGTGAAGTCTCTTGTTTTTTATTCAAATTGTTTCCTGCTTGCGGCGCTTCGCCTGGTTTTCTGTCTCCTTTTCCGGGATGATTCCATAATGGGTTTAACTTATTCGGCGGGCTAACATCTTCTTTTTTGCGTCTTAAAACCATTTTTGATGGTTCTAGCGTTACGGGGCGAATTTTCAAGTTGACTCCATCCTCACCGACAATTGCCTTTTTCTCGGAATCGAGCTTTACGGACGGCTCTATGTCGACCGCCTTGTTATTTGAAAACAAATCACTAGCGTCATCTTTTTTTTCATTTTTTTGAACTTTAATATCCACAGGTTGGCCCTGATTGGGGGCCTCTGAGTATGCAGTTTCAAAAATGAACAACAACGCTCCCCCAAAAAGAGGCAATCCTCCCTGCAAAATTGTTTGAATGTTCCTTCTAATGCGTCTAGTATTCAACTGTTTGCTAGCTAGTTCTTCCCCCCGAAAAAAATGATCGCGCATATTTTCAACCATGGCAACTCAGGGCAAGTTATTAACATTTCATTAATGTTTGTTACCTGGCAGCTCCAATCTGTGACGCAATTAAAAGGCCAGGGGATACAAGCATTCATAGAAGTTTAATATCTATTACATATGTTCTATACTTTTCTTGTCCCATTAAGTTCTTCATATCCGTTGTTCAATATTTTTAAGTACCTATCTGTCCGAAGCATAGGGGCTCTATTAACTGCGCTGATTATTGGCTTATTTTGCGGCATGCCGTTGATCCGCTTCCTAAAACGCCATGAAAAAAATGGACAACCGATCCGAACGGATGGACCAGCGTCTCATTTTTCAAAATCTGGAACTACAACCATGGGAGGAATACTCATCCTTGGTGCCACGATAATTAGCACGCTTTTGTGGTGCGACCTTAAGAACGAATTTATTTTGTTGTCGATATTTGTTCTTCTTGCGTTTGGCTGTATCGGAGGGTATGACGATTGGAAAAAGCTATCGACGGGAAAACCTAATGGGCTAAAGGCGCGCTGGAAACTGGCGTTGCAGTCAGGGGTTTCTCTTGTCATTGTGGGAATCATTTCTGAAATGACCCCCCCCGAACTACACTTTAGCGTGACAATCCCCTTTTTTAAAAACCTAATTGTTTACCTTGGCTGGGGATATTTCATTTGGGGCATATGCGTTATTGCAGGGGCATCAAATGCTGTGAACCTAACGGACGGGCTCGACGGTTTGGCGATCATGCCAGCAATATACGTTGCAGGAAGCTTTGCGCTCATTAGCTATCTCGTTGGAAACGCAAAGTTCGCAAACTACTTGTACATTCATTCGGTTCCGAAAGCTGGGGAATTAACTGTATTTTTAGCTGCGCTTGTTGGGGGCAGCCTCGCTTTTCTGTGGTTCAACGCTCCTCCAGCAAAAGTTTTTATGGGGGATACGGGATCGTTGGCTATTGGCGGAATCCTTGGCGCAGTGTCTATGATGGTCCACCACGAACTTGTATTAACCATTGTTGGTGGCCTATTTGTTATGGAAGCCGTTTCGGTAATATTGCAGGTGATGTTTTTCCGATTTGGAAATGGGAAACGCATATTTTTGATGGCTCCAATACACCACCATTTTGAGCAAAAGGGATGGGCCGAGCCGACAATTACTGTGCGTTTTTGGATTGTGTCGTTTATCCTGGCTCTTCTCGGGTTGTCGACACTAAAATTGAGATAAAAGTTTTGTTGAAATATGCTATATTTAAGTGGGCTGGCATTAAATAATTTTCGAAGTTATCGACATATTGAAGTGTCATTTGACCCGAGCCCCACGGTTTTATATGGAAAAAATGGTGCGGGGAAAACCAACTTGTTGGAAGCGATTTCGTTGTTTTCAATTGGTACTGGAATGCGCGGCGCCAAGCTTAAGGATTTGTGCTTTTCTTCGCCAGCAGCGTCGACCACAGAATGGGGTGCTAACGCACTGCTTAGCGAAAAAGTTGTACCAGAAGGTCCTGCGGATATCGTTTTGACGACGGGATACGACAACGTTCGCCGTGTTTGTAAAATACAAGGCGAGCCAGTACGAAGCGCGGCTAAGTTTCAAGAATATATGTGCATCGTTCATATAACGCCTGACCTAGATCATATATTTACAAACTCCGC
>JAISCJ010000132.1 GCA_031265645.1 Holosporales bacterium
GATGGTGGAGTTGTGCGTTTGTGGAATGTGGTTTGTGGATCTCCGGCACATATGCAGTGGTTGGAAAAGCTTCTTGACGAATGTTTAGAGCAAGTTAAGATTGCGATTCCTGGTTATGATCCGAATGAATTTGGAAGAAAATCGAATTGGTATGAATTTGAATTTGACAACCATCCACTACTGAGAATCACGGGACGCCCACTGTTCGAACTTTCGTCCGAAGATATCCTTTAATTTTTTTCTTTGATGTGTGTTTCGGTGCACTCCGAGACACCTTTCTACTGTTTTTGTTGTGCAGCTTCGCAGCTTGATTCAAAAAAAAATCTACCACGAAGCTGTCCTGCAAAAAAAAATGTGGATAGCACTCAAATATTAATAAAATGTTCATACGCTATTTTCACAATGCGCTCCCGTATCGATTCGCAATTCAACTCATGCCGTCTTGTCAGGATTTTAACCCTAATCTACATCCCCTTTGCTTTTTCCAAGACCGACTCAATATTACCCGCCATATAAAACGCTTGCTCGGGAATGTGATCGAACGTGCCTTTACATATTTCGCGAAAGCCCTCAACCGTATCCTTCAATTCAACGAATGCTCCAGGAATACCCGTAAAAGTTTTGGCTGTTTCGAAAGGTTGAGATAAAAAGCGCTGAATCCTTCTTGCTCTGGCAATCACGCGCTTATCCTCATCCGAAAGCTCATCCATGCCCAATATCGCAATGATATCTTGCAGATCTTTATACGATTGCAGCAATCTCTGAACCTCGCAAGCGACGTCGTAATGTTCTTGTCCGACAACGCGTGGATCCAATATTCTTGAGTTTGATCCCAAAGGGTCGACCGATGGAAAGATCCCCAACGCCGCAATTTGCCGGTCTAGCACAGTCGTAGCATCCAAGTGGGTAAATGATGCAGCTGTTGCAGGGTCGGTAATATCGTCTGCTGGCACATATACCGCTTGGATACTAGTAATTGAGCCCTTTGATGTTGTTGTGATGCGCTCTTGGAGCGTTCCCATTTCATACGTTAACGTCGGCTGATATCCAACCGCAGATGGCGTGCGCCCAAGTAACGCAGACACTTCCGCCCCCGCTTGCGTAAAGCGAAAGATATTATCCACAAAGAACAGCACATTTCTGTGCTCGACATCGCGAAAATATTCGGCAACAGTTAAGCCCGTGAACGCAACCCTTGCGCGGGCTCCTGGTGGCTCATTCATCTGTCCGTATACGAGAGCGGCCTTAGATCCTTTTACGTTCTTTGTGTTTACACCTGACGTAATCATCTCGTTATATAGGTCATTGCCTTCGCGTGTGCGCTCTCCGACTCCGGCAAAAACAGAATATCCTCCGTGCTTGCGGACCACGTTATTGATCAACTCCATCATCAATACAGTTTTACCGACGCCTGCACCGCCAAAGAGTCCAATTTTACCCCCTCGCGGGTAAGGTGTTAGCAAATCTATTACTTTGATCCCAGTGGTTAAAATTTCATCTGATGGAGATTGTTCGGTGAACGGAGGCGCATCCCTGTGGATCGGCATAAATTCGACCGCGTCAACTGCACCACGTCCGTCGATCGGCTGTCCAACGACGTTGATTATGCGTCCAAGTGTACCTGGTCCAACAGGAACAGAGATCGGACAGCCTGTGTCGTAAACTGTGTCTCCGCGTTTTAAACCCTCCGTTTGGTCCATTGCAATTGTCCGAACGGTGTTTTCTCCCATATGCTGAGATACTTCTAAAACTATGTCTCGAGAGCCTCCATTTGGATTTTTGACATTCAAAGCATTTAAAATCTGAGGCAAGCGTCCATCACCAAAATGAACATCAACAACTGCCCCGATTATTTGCGAAATTACGCCCTGTGAAAGACCTGTTTCATGCGTCCCTTGATTAGCCATTTGTTTTCCGCTGTTCCTCTGCCTGGTTTAATAGTATAAGAAAAACGCACAAGCCAACATACGAAATATGATGCGCCAATATCCCTCTCTCTAGGCGATTGACTCTTTTTCAAATTACAGAAATACGCAAGCCCCCACACATAAAAAAGGCACGATGTCCAATCGATCTTAGTTGGCTATTCTCTTCAAATAAGAAATTGTATATATTTTTGCAATAAGAAAAAGATTCTATTCCTATATGTCGAACACTCGCTGGACATGCAAAGAACTCTAGATTGCAACAATCAGAAAAAGCAAAATCCTTGATAATACTCGCGACGCTTCCAGCTTCGAATACGACACGATGCACGTTTACCATTCCTTGAAAAGCTCCACGTTCTATAACTTCTACTGTACGTGGAATTAAAAACTCAGTGATGTCTTTATTTATGGGAACGTCTCTCCATCCAAGATGAGTCATTCCATGAGGAAACGTATAAGAAATTGCACTCCTCGATGAGCTTACATTCTGCTCATCTTCATCTAATTGTTGTAAATCCTCGTCTGAAAAATCCTTGTCTCTCTCGGGAGTGTTCAAACATATCCAATATCGGAACCAGATATCTCGGAAACTCAAGGGGGCGATGCCGCTGTAGATGAAATGATCCAAATCAAAACATGTAGATGGGCAACCCAAACCTGTACCGTATATCCGAAAAATGCGTGAACGGCCATCGAACTCGTCCAGCTCCTGTGAGCTTGTTAACGTCTCAAACTCGAACTCGTCCAACCCCTGTGAGCGTGGTACCTTCTTACTAAAATTTTTATGAAGCGTTCCATACCCAAGCACGGAGTTAACGAAAATTGAACCAAAGAATAGCAACGTAAGCGACTGTCTCCAGAACATAATATTTTCCTACACAAAAAAAAGCATTACGCTCATTTTATTACAAATATGGATTTTTTCAATATGTCCGCCCATATTTGCGCTCACGAACTGCATGACTCTGGCATTATCCTGTTTACACTAATAGATTTTTTGTTACACTCTCCGCAAGTGGAATGTAATCAACAAAGGGGAAAAACAAATGAACAAATTCGCTACAGCATATATCTTTTTCGGTACAGTACTGTCTACATCGATAAATCCAACCAGTAATCGTGAGGTCCCGGATACTCAAGCGCAGAGTGATACGCTAATTGTGCGCAGATGTTTAACTCCGAATGCGTCGATCATAAGTCGCGATTATGTTAAAACATTTAGATATTTCCCATATCTGTCGGAAAAGGCAAAATCTCTACGCGCCCGCTCTGTAGATGATGGGATTGTCCACAAATTAATCCTCGGGCAACAATTCACTCAGCGCTTTCCTGTAAAAACTTTCTCTAGACTACACTCCGATACGTCATCCGCTCAGGATGATTTTTGGCAAAAATTTCAACCTGTAAGCTATGCATTCTCAACTCCAGTACAACGCGCGACAGTAGAGGAATGGAAACATCAAATTTCCATCCAACGACAAATTGATGCACTAAGGCTAGATCTGCTTAACACGATATGCCAGCTATACTCAGCAGTAAATATTTACACAAGATGCGGGTATGCCACCTTAGAGCCAATAGACTTTTGCATTGATATTTGCACGAACACTGATATAGCGCGCGTTGACTTATATGACTTTTTGATATTTATGGGAGGCAGGTTAAGGCGCGAAATGTTCTCTATGCGCCAATACTTAGCAGGTCAGTACGTAACAGGTGAACCTGAGCTAATTTGGGTCTCGGACAAGTTTATAGAACTATTTGACGTATTTTGTCACCAAGTTAGTGCATTTGTAAAATTCATTAGCAATCTCGCATTTACTGATCCACCAGATCTCGCTTTTCCTATCTTAGACGAAGATGATCCTAGGCTTGTAGAAACGCTGCAAAGGGTAGGAGATGTACTAAAAGTAAGCTTATTTAGGCTGTGTGCCGTGTCCGCTGTTAAATTTCTTTGCATTAAAACAGGTGAGTATTCACAACTTGTGACGACGCCTTCATTTGGATACTGTTCTGCTATTAATCCAGCGGAAAATTTAATGCTAGCAATTCAACGAATAGTATTCAACAACGCAATGCCTCCAGACCTTATTGCCCTACACTGGTCCGTCGAGCCATTAGCTGCTCAACAATACGAGCTTGATTTTCAAAACGCGTGTATCTTATTCCAAAAGGCGTTTGATCTATTTCAATTCCGTGTGGTATTCGACAGTCTTAACGAAATGATACATCAGCAAACACCTCTCTCCGAAAAAAATGCTTGCATCAATGTGTTTGTTCCCATATGGCGACTTATCAACGCTTTAGGTTACCTCATGGATTGTCAGTACCATACGTTTGGAAGAGGTGCAGTTAGAATAGGTTATCAAATGATCGACATAGGGCTCCCAGATGAACAGAATCATTAACATTACACTATAGCTAAACCACTTTGAAAACGATTCACATTTACGTTCAGTTTTTATCGACGTTTGGATGGTTTGTGTGAACTGTTTTCATGTGGTTTGGCTATAATATCTGTCTTTCTGAAATAATCATATAAAACACCATTCAACAGGCAATGTGGATAGATATATTCAAGCGCAAAATGTTTCTGATAAATAGCACACCAAGGTCGGCGCATTCTGATCACATCAAGGTCGGCGCATCCTGAGCACATCAAGGTCGGCGCATCCTGCAGGAAAACGTTTTAACGTAAATCGTGAATCATTTAGCGCTTAGTGCTGGAGTCTTAATATTCTGATGAAATACGCACGATTTATGGTTCTGCTAAAACAACGTTGGTTACATTGTACAAGCTTATCTCATACAATCAATACCTGTGGGAGGGTGTTTAGCAATAGTTTAAAAACATAGACATAAAAGAAACAACTATGGGACAAATACCACAGTTGTTAGATTTATTTCGAATGGAGTCTCGTTATTTACAAATTGTACACCAATCACGGAAAGAATAAGATTTTACTAATATTTGTCCACATCGCCCTTTGAATGGTGTTCTATATTGGTTATGCAGAGATACAAATAGTAGTAAAATGTTAATCAACGCAAATTTAGGATGTCACGACAACGTCTTTTAGAAGGGCTTTAATTGTCTCTAAATCAGAGGGATGTATATATGTGGTATCAACGTCATCAGATTTTCCATAGAACACTGCCATCGGAGCAATCTTCACTATAACGCCAAAACACCACTCTGGACTCACTTTTTCCGTATTTAGTTTTATATTGTTGGCATTTGCATATCCGTTAATAATATTTCCAATCGCAGTTTGTTCCAGTGTTTCGATCGAGCGTTTTCTATTACCATCCAATTTTGCTGCAAATGTATTAAATAACCCTATATCGACAAAATTTCCGTCTATTTCTATAGTTGCATATCCAAAAGCCATTAAATCAAAATTAGCTGCATCAGGATTTTCTAACGTTGCATATCTGCCCTTGACAATTCTTGTCTCATTGACAAGGCGCCGAATAAAGTGTCCTAACGATCCTTGTTTACTCGAATCGATTTTGACGAAATTAGCTGTGTCCAGCATGCTGGCAACGTTGGCAGCCAAAAACGTTCCATGGTTATTGGCTCCGATGATGACTTCTTGAATAGCCCCCTTACCATATTTCTTCGCATTTGCCAATGATAAAGGTTCATCAAACGGCGTTGGAAACGCAGCATTTGCAACAAATACCCCGCATATAAGAATTCTTTTTGAAAACATATTACTATCCTATTAAATCTAACTATCCTCCGCAAGGCTAACACAGTGAATGCGATTCGTCTATGTACTGGGTGTCTGTTTCGAAAATTAATGTAACGCTTAGTTTTCGCGAATATGATGATACGATGGAAAATACACAAGGTCCGACCGATACAATAACGTGTTTTTGTTTGTCGCTTGCTCACTTTTTTGTGATACTTAGGGGTACGTTCGGTTAACCGTAGTAGGTTACATGCTATTCAACTGCATTCCACTGAAGGCTGATAATTTGCCTTCTGTGATAACACTTCTTCCCTTACGAGGATTGATCTTGGTTCCTCGGTCGGAGCTGAGGGTGCCTATTTCAGATTTTTCCAGCTTAGCGACCGTAACGAACGCAATTCGCAGTGGAAATTATGTCGGAGTAGTGCAGCTTCGCGACAAAGACGGAGTGGATGACGACGTTTTTCGCTGTGGTTGTGCGGGGCGAGTTTTAGATTGTCACGAAAACAGTGATGGTCAAATCGCGTTTATCGTCCAAGGGGTTTGCAGATTTGAAATAACTAAAGAACTCCCACGTGAATCAAACACCAGAACAGCGGAAGTTTCATACGATAAATACCAGCTTGACGTTGTCCACGAGGCAGACTTTTCGTTCGATCGAGAGCGCCTGCTTAGCGTATTAAGAAAATATTGCAGAACGCTTCCCATTGCTCCGCAAATTGAGGAGCTAGCGGAGATGTCCAATGAAAAATTGATCGCTATGTTGATGATGGTGTGGCCGTTTGATCCGTATGAAAAGCAGGCGTTATTGGAAACAGAGCAAGTTGCCGCGCAATCAAAATTAATAACATCATTACTTGAACTTGATACGGGCATGAAAGACTCCGTTTTGTACCATTAATAATGGATTGCCTTAATATGGGAGCTAGCGTTGATGCGATTTTTTGATTTTGAAAAGCCCATTGCGGAGTTAGAAGAAAAGATTGAGGAACTTCGTCAATTATCAAGTTCCAAAGAGTTAAACATCGCCTCTGAAATTAATAAGCTCCAGGCTAAATCTCAAAAGATGCTGGCGAAAGTGTACTCGTCTCTGACACCATGGCAAAAGGTTCAGGTGGCGCGCCACGAATATCGCCCGCAGTTTCTTGATTATTTGTACGTTGTGTCACCTGATTTTGAATTCTTGGCAGGAGATCGCTTATTTGCAGATGACCACGCTCTGCTAGGAGGGATTGGGCATTTCGCTGGGCATGCGGTTGTCATCTTGGGGCAGCAAAAAGGGCACGATACGGACTCTCGCATTAAGCACAACTTTGGGATGCCTATGCCAGAAGGTTACCGAAAAGCGCGGCGGCTGATTGAACTAGCCGACAAGTTTCGCCTCCCGGTCCTAAGCTTTGTAAACACGAGTGGTGCCTACCCTGGGATTGAATCGGAAGCGCGCGGCCAATCTCAGGCAATTGCTAGCTGTATCCAAGCTTGCGTGCGAGCAAAAGTGCCAATCATAAGCGTCATAATTGGGGAAGGGGGGTCCGGAGGTGCAGTTGCCATTGCTACAGCTAATCGCGTCCTGATGTTGGAGCATTCTGTTTATTCTGTGATTTCACCAGAGGGGTGTGCGTCAATTCTATGGAAAACTGCGACTGCTAATGAGTTGGCGGCGGTTGCTCAAAAGTTGACAGCGCAAGACCTAATGGAATTGGGCGTGATTGATAAAATTATTCCTGAGCCCCTAGGAGGTGCTCATCGGGATAAAAATCTCACGATAAAAAGTGTAGCAGAGGCTCTGGCCATTGAACTTGATGCGCTATTGCGAATTGAATCAATCAAAGAAGACCGATCAGCGAAGTTTTCTGGCTTCTGGGGACGGGCTTAGAACCGCCCCGCATGGCCTTTGTCTAAAGTCTTATTTGAAGTCTATTTGCTGATAATCTTTTGGCGCTTGGGGTATAGGCACCTATATTAAATTGAATGTTATATAAGTAACCAGCCGGATGTTCTTGACTTTGTCATAATAACCACCGTCCACATTTACTGATCCTTGGTTGGCGTGTTGAATAGATCCTACTTTGCACTTTGAATCTACTGCGAACTGTTCTGCGGCCTTTCGTGCGCTCTGCGTTGCCTCGGCTATAATTTCAGCACGAATCGGCTCCAACGCATTGAACGTGTAGTGTGGTCTGTCCATTTTGAATTCAGGACAAAGGTCTTTGCTCTTCATAGTTTGATTTAGCAGGAATTCATTCGCTCGTTGGTACAATAATTCAATCTTATCTACATCGCTGGACTTGACTTCTACCGACCAAAAGACCCCGTAGCGATTGGCAGGAAGAGTAGAGTTATATTTTGTTGGAACGAATGTCGAATGAAAATCTACAATCCGCACAGCATTTTCCGAAAGTTCTGTTGCTTGAATTTTATTTTCTGCAAAAAACTTTTTGAGAGCATCGGCATTCTCGTTAGAGCATTTCACCAACGCATCAAGATCATTTCCTGTTATACCAAAGTGTACAGTTGCTTCACCTTCGTCCGATTTGACTTTGCGCTCAGCTAATCCCTTTACTACAACAGACGCACGACTACGCCTCAATTGGACAACAGACTGCTCTACTGACTTTCCAATGAACATGCCGGAAAGCGCGATGCCCAGTCCTAAGAAAAAATTAAAAAAAACGCCGCTTTGGGATACCAAGCCTTTTTCCTTCATACAAAAACTCCTCTGTTCTTGGCGATTAAGTCTGTATCTAGGTGACTTGTAAATAAAACAACACCCAGATGAAATAAGCGACGAACCGTAAATCTTCCTCCTTAAATGATACGAAAAATGTATAAAAAAAGCACTAACGCGCAACACATTGGGATTTCTTGACTGGAATATGCGATACATTAAAGTGTTTAACTGTTCCGTCATAGCCACACAATTACGTTGTGCTGTACAGGCATTGATGGTATTGGTCATACATCGATGTTTTTTTCCAAAAAAGATTTCAATGAAACGCATTGCTTTTTGCTTCTTTTTTGCAG
The DNA here is from genome assembly GCA_031265645.1 of Holosporales bacterium. Classification (GTDB taxonomy): domain Bacteria; phylum Pseudomonadota; class Alphaproteobacteria; order BNTO01; family BNTO01; genus JAIRNK01. The sequence continues at coordinate 8,651 of JAISCJ010000132.1, forward strand.
GATTTTGCTGTGCTGAAATCATGGCAGAACGTATAAAAGAGATTCAAATAAACGGGAACGTTAATATTGAAACGAACGCAATCATGAATGAACTTCCTGTAAAAATAGGAGATGAATACGATTGCGATACAGCGAATATTGTTTTAAAACGTTTGCACGAGACACTGTACTTCGACGATGTCGTAGTCGAAATTCGCAATGGAATAGTTTTAATTCGTGTCGTGGAAAATCCTATTATCAATAAAATTGAGTACGAAGGGATGAAGTTTTCTACCAGAGATTCTCTTCGTGACGTTGTAAAATTAAAGCCGCGACAAGTCCTGTCAAAAGCCGTAATACAAGATACTCAGCAATTAATTCTGGAATGCTACCGACAGCAAGGTTATTTAAGCACGCGCGTTACGCCGAAAGTTGTGAGACGGGAAAATAATCGCGTAGACATTATATTTGAAGTAAAAGAGGGCTCCCCTACATATGTGAAAAAAGTCGCAATCATTGGAAATACAGCCGTTTCATCTGCTGACTTGCGCGAAATGTTATCCATTAAGGAAAAAAGGGTTTTTCACTTGCCTTTTCTTGGTGGTGTAAAAAATAAAATTTACGAGCCAGAAAAATTTATTGCTGATCAAGAAATGTTAATCCGATACTACCTCAGCTTAGGGTATGCGGATTTTGAAATTGTATCCGCGACAGCGGAGTTAGGTCCAGATAAGAAAGATTTCTTTTTGACCTACTACATAAACGAAGGAGTTTTGTATAATTTTGGCGCAGTAAAAGTCTCGTCAAAAATAAAAGATCTCAACGAAGATTTGTTAACGCCTGGCATTGTTCTAACAGAGGGGCAAACGTTCAACGGAGAGCTGTTAGATGTTTCCGCTGACGTTATAAGAAACTTAGCACGTGCGGCTGGGTATAATTTTGCTGTAGTCGAACCCATTTTGAAAAAGAATTCAGAAAACAAAACAGTTGATGTCACATTTGTCGTCGTCGAAGGGCCGAGAGTTTTAATCGAAAGAATCGACATAAATGGGAACAAAATTACTCGCGATGGTGTAATTCGTCGCGATCTCGATTTTTATGAGGGTGATGTTTTTGACCAAAAGCGATTAAAACAAGCTGAAACGAGGCTGAAAGAAACTTCATTCTTCAAGGGAGTTCACATTGAACCAAAGGACGGGAGTGAACAGGGGAAAGTTATTATCACTGTTGACGTGGAAGAAGACAAAACCGGAAATATTTTCGGAAATGTTGCATATTCGACGTTGGATGGCATGATGGGTGAATTTAAAGTGTCTAACAATAATTTTGCCGGAAAAGCGCAACAGCTAGCTTTTCAAACAACGTTTAACAAGAACACATTCGAATGCTCCGTAGAACTATCGGATCCTTACTTTTTAAATCGAAATTTGTTTGGATCCATTGAGTTTTTTCACACGCGCACCCAAGGGGCACACCGCACGAAAAATACCAACAACGGAATAACAAACAATCAATCCGGTGTATCGCCCACTATTGGTTATAAGATTTCTAGATTTGTTAGTCAGCATTGGAGTTATAGACTAGCTCGGAGTAGCGTAAAAAACGAACTTACAGATATTGAGAAAAAACTTAGAAATGATGCAGAGCTTACAAACAAAGCGGCTTTGGATTCTTGGTTAAAGACGGATGATGGAAAGGCGCACTCGGATTTTATCGAGTCTCACTATCAACAAAAACAAGTAACAGTAGCATCGTCTGTAACTCATACAATAGGGTATGACCGGCGAAATAGGAGATTCTTCCCTTCCAAAGGATTCCAATTATCTTGGTCTACGAAACTACCATGCTTCGGGGAGTCAACAGTGATGGTAAACACGTTCAGTGGCAGTTTGCATAGAAAGTTGTACCACGAGCTAATTATCCATGTTCGAGGCTCGTTTTCTTACGCGTCAGTACTTGGAAATCATAAATTAAACAGTGTTGATGCATTATCCATTGGAGGAGAGTCTTTGCGCGGGTTCGATTTTTCTGGAATATCTCCTTCTAGAGGATGGTGCCGCAATAGACGAGTAAAAGCATATGACGCATTAGTCGTGGCTTCAACTCAGTCAAATTTCAAGGATTATGTACAAGACGAAAAGAAAACACGAGAGTTCTTTGAAAAATATAAAGATGCTTGGAAAAAAATAGCAGCGGGCGAATACGTAGACGATGCATCGGCAAGACTGGCATTTAGCACAACTTTAGGCGAACTTACGCTCAAAAATGAACCGCATGCACGTCAAGTATCGGAATTGAACATGATTCGCAGGAAGCGTCTTGGAGGAACTTGCTCATGGAATGGATCAGTTGAATTAACGTTTCCTATTCCAGGCGTGTCCAGTGATGCAGAGCTGTTTGGTTCATTCTTTTGCGATATAGGATCTTGCTGGCGGTCAACAAAGGCGGATAAAAACGATAAAACTTCAATAAAGGATGATGATCACTTTGCTAGAGTATCTATTGGATATTGCCTTGCGTGGAATTCTCCGTTCGGAATGTTGAACCTCGGATATGCACACCCGCTAAGAAAACGAAATGCAGATAGAGTTCAAAAATTACTATTTGGTTATGGCGTGAAATTCAGCTAATCGCGAGGCCGGGTCATGTCCAAATGGCAAATTGCATTAGTCTCTTGTTTGGTTGGCGCAGTTCCTTTTCTGCTATTTCGTCAAAATTTGGTAAAACCATCCGTTGTTCCATCTTTAAGAGTCGCAGTTGTAAATGGTGCGCGAATTAAGCAGGAGTCGGAACCGTTTTTATTTGCAAGAAAAGATGCGGCGCGTGTCGAGCAGGAAATTGGCGAGTGGCTGGACAAGAGGAAAGAAAACCTTCAGCGATTGGCTCAGCTCGTTAATGACAATACAATTTCTCCGAAAAAACGAGCAGAATACAAATCTCAATATGAGCAGGAATATTCCAGCATTGGTGCGGATTTAAGTGCCAGAAAGGAAAAACTGCAGCAAAAGTTCGACAAACTTAACGTTATTTTGACAGAAGCTGTCATGGAAGTAACGCAGCAGCTTGCAAAAAAATACGGATTGAACATGGTATTAAACACTCAGGTGGGTGAAACAATGACTGTGTATTGCGCGGATGAGTCTATAGACCTAACTGATGAAGCGATTGATTGGCTGAATAAGAAGTTGCACAACGTTGACGAATTGCTAGCAAAGTAGCAGGACTGACAGCGTTTTGTTCCGTAATTTCATAAAAAAAATGATTTATGATAGCATCCTATCCAAGGTGTTGTATTTTTTTGGTGACGGCGATGTTAAACAAAGCTATCAAACGTATTTTACTAGCTTGGTTTGGTACTTTTTGTGGAGGTGGTTTTTGTGGAGGTGATAAGCAGCCGTCGCACGTTGAAAAGAGTTGTTTTGCACGTATCCCTGTTCCTGACGGAGGGTTAATAGTTACCGAGGTTGCGAATTTCCATACCGATGCGCTTACTAGGCGCAAATCTACATTTTGTTCTTTGTTGGTGGAGTTTGAGTATAAAAACGGGGAAACAAGAAAATTAGATTCACATCCTATTTACTCGGATCCTTCTTACTTGGCTAAAAAAGTCGAAAATCTGTATAAAATTAGTAAAGGAGAAGGAAAAACAGGGCAGTGGGACTTATATTCAATGACGGCACTGATAGAATACTCTTTGCGCTATTGTCCATTAACCTTTTGTACGTGTTTGATTAAAAACGATATGGATTTTCTAGTAAATTTTCACATCAACTGGATACGTTTACTAGGCCCGCAGGTAGAGCAACCGGAGCCTACTTTTTTGCACCGTGATATGTGGAAAAATGAACTTTATTTGGATCAGAACTCACTGAAAATCTATTTGTTACTGAGTCGCGTGATTGCTTAAAGAACGGAAACGTTTCCATTTGGATGCCTTCGGATTGCTCCAGCTATTTCTAGCTCTGTGATTACGCTAAGTAAGGTTGGAAGGCTACATTCTTGCGATTGAAATAATGCTTCGATGGATACGGGAACGGAAGTGAGTTCGCTCAAAATCGACTCTTTTAAGAGCGTCATTTCGGGCGGTTCGTACGAAGCATTAGATTCCTCGCTTAGAATTCGTTGCGGGATTTTTGATGGAAGGAAGCGCCTCATTGATTCCAGCACATCGTCTGCGCTTTCAGTCAAAGTCGCTCCTTGCTTAATTAATAGGTTGCAGCCTCTTGTACGCACATCCGCAGGCCATCCAGGAACCGCGAAGATTTCTTTCCCAAATTCTAGGGCATATTGCGCAGTTATCAGAGAGCCCGAATGCGCGGCCGCCTCAATGAGAACAACTCCATGTGACAAGCCGGCAATGATCCTATTTCGCCTGGGAAACAACGCTGCGTCGATTTTTGTTCCGAGTGGCATTTCAGATACAATTGTGCCGTGCTTTTCCAACTCCTTATATAGGTGCTCGTTCTCTGTTGGGTAGACAACGTCTGCGCCTTCAGCAAGGATCGCAATGGAGCCAGTCGGAATGCTAGCTTCATGCGCTGTTCCATCTATTCCTCTCGCCATTCCTGATACAATTACGAAACCACTTTGTCCTAACTCCATGGCGATCTTCCTTGCAAAAATTTTCCCAGCTATGGACGCGTTTCTTGCACCAACAATGGAAATCGACGGTTTATTAAGCAATGCCAAATTTCCAATTACGCTAAGCGTAGGAGGGCAGTCTTTTAATTGGGTCAGATTTTTTGGAAAGCTTTCATCCCGAGTCGTTAACAAATGGAAATTTGGTTTTTCATGAGCTAACAATTCTTTCTCAGCTAATGCTTCAGGGGCTAGCGTGTTTGCCAATTTGCAAGCATTGCGTATGTCGTCATTCCCTTTTCGCAAAAGCTTCCAAAATGTAATTGGACCAACCCCTTTTGCCAGTGCAAGTCTGATCCAGAGGATTTTTTCCTCAAACGTAAGCGTCTGGTTCATCGCTTTGCTTTTTGCTAAAAACCGTCATAAACTCATTATATAGGGGGATGTCTTAATAAAATAATAAGTGAAAACTGTTGTTCTCATGAGACATGCAGATTCATATCCTACGGATTTTTCTGGTTACGAATTCGAGCGTCCAGTTAGTGTTACGGGTCTGCTGCAAATTGAAAAGATTCGCTCCAGCAATGCACAGATGTGGAGCGAGATTGACTTTGTGTTGTGCTCTGGGATAAAGCGAGCAAAACAGACCTTTCAAGCGATTTATTCTACCGTTCGTTCTAACACCAGATTTATGTTTGATGACGATCTTGTGAAAATTAGCCCATCCGGATTAATCAGCAAGCTTGAGTGGATGCCAGCTATCTACAACAAGATTCTCATTGTTGGACATAATCCATGTTTGTCTCAATTTATTTCTGCTGTATTTCCTAACGAAAAAGTCGAGCCTCTGGATACGTGTGAGGCTGTTGTGCTTCAAGTTGATGTTGATTCTTGGCAAGACATTAATTTTAATCGTTTCATTCTGGTTGAGCGTGTGCGTCCAACGTTGGATGAGGCGTCTTGAGCGGCTGGGGGAAGTATTTGTTTCATATATCTTGTGGAGTTGTCATAGATAGTTAAATTTATCTATGATCATGTCACTATAAAAATTCATATGGATCCACATCAACTTGCACATCAACGGCGAAGGATTCGCGCTGCGTCAGGCATCGGATCACCCGTTGCAAATTGCTTCCTTTGTCCGCCTTGATTAGCAGTCGGTATCGATATTTTCCACGAAGCCTTGATATTGGCGCGGGGACGGGTCCAAGTAATTGTGCTCTGAGCAGCTCTGAAGGTCTCGAAATATGTCTATTTCCGGCATGTGAGCTTTCGCTCCCTGGTAGATTAGCCGCTTCTTTTATCAAGTCGCCAAAAAGTTGGCCCCAGCGCCTGGCGCACTTTTGAACATCTATTTCAACATTTCCAGAAAGAATTACTGCAATCAAAGACTTAAATGGTGGCATCGAATGCGTCTCACGATCTTTCAATTCATGCTCGTAAAATACATCTCGTTCGCGATTGGCTAATGCCAAGATAATTGGGGCACTCGGCATATACGTTTGAATAAACACGTTCCCCTGCTTCTGCTCGCGTCCCGCGCGGCCAGAGACTTGATCAAGCAATTGGTACGTTCGCTCGTTTGCACGCAAGTCGCATCCTCCAACGCCATGGTCCGCTTCAAGTACTCCGACGACGGTTAAATTAGAAAAATGGTGCCCTTTTGCAAGGATTTGCGTTCCAATAATTATGTCGACTTCATTGTTGTGTATTGAATCCATTGCAGAGGCGCGAGCTTTCTTAGATGAAACGGTGTCGCTTGAAATGCTTAAACACCTTGCTGATGGAAATTGGCTTTGAATTGCTTCCAATGCGCGCTCTGCTCCAATTCCTAGCGAAATGCGCGTGTTTTCTTTGCCGCATTCAGGACACACTTTGGATATTTCTCGTCCGCCTCCGCAATGGTGGCACAAGAAGCGGTTGAACGCTTTATGCTCAATCAAATTTACATCGCAGATCGCGCATTTCCATTTGTATCCACAATTTTTGCAAAGAGAAAGCGGAGTGTATCCTCGTTGATTTACAAAAATCAGCACTTGTTCGCGCTTGCTTAATGCTGAGCTGATGGCGTCGCTCAATGGAGTAGAAATAACTGGGCGCCCTTGTTCTTGGCGCATATCGATAATTTTTACCAATGGTAACGTAGCGTTGGCGTACCGGGACGCGAGCTTTTCAACGCCAAATTTACCGAGTTTCACATTGTGCACGGTTTCTAAAGATGGCGTTGCGGAAACCAGCAAAATTGGTATGTTTTCGATTTGGGCTCGCACAATCGCCATGTCGCGCGCATTATAAAAGCCTTGCTCGTTTTGCTTGTACGAAGGGTCATGCTCTTCATCAATTACAATCATTGCAAGATTCGCAAATGGAAGAAACAATGCAGACCGAGCTCCAACTACAACCACTTGCTCGCCTTCAAGAACTTTTTTCCAAATCGAAAGCTTTTGTAGCTTTGTCATGTTTGAATGCCAAACAAGAGGATCAAATCCAAAATATTTTTTAAAGCGGCTCATTAAGGCGGACGTAAGAGCAATCTCTGGCAACAAGATCAACGCTTGCGCTAATGGGTTTTCCTTCAGCCTTTGTTGCACTAAGTAAAGGTAAACCTCCGTTTTTCCGCTTCCAGTCACGCCGTCAATAAGGTCTACGGAAAATTCGTGCTTGGACAGCAATCGCTGAGCGACGTCTTGTTGAGCGGAGTTCAAGTTAATTTTAACTACGCCACATTTTTCTGGAAGTGATGTTTTTCTCGTGGATTTAGGTGCAAACGCATCTGGCGTGAATGGCACCATCATTTTTAGCGCCATTCCCAGAGAAAACAGGTTATATTCGGAAAACCATTTAAGAAAAGTCATACAGTGCTCTGATAGCACGAACGGAAGGATTACAGATATGCTTTTTAACTTGTACTTACAATCTTCCTCTTTCGATGTTCCACTTACCGCACCGATTGTTGGACGGTTGCGCACCGGAACAATGACAACGCTTCCGGGTTGTAAAAGAGCGTCGCTTTCGTACGTTAGTTTTTGTTCTATGTTCGTTGCGACAATTACTTCGTAGTACATTGCGAAAGAGTTCCATTAACCATATATGGCTAATTATGGATCTTCGCATGAATCATGCCAAGTCCATACCCAATCGTAAAAAGTTTGTTGCTTCGTCGCTTCGATGTTCAGCTTGAGCGTCGTATCTTTACAAAGTGAACTGCAACAGCTGATGCAGTATCATGCAAATGCGGAGAGAGGTCGTTGATGCATAAGGCGAGTTAATGTTGCGGCTCTAGTCCAACAAGCCCACGAGCAAACGCATTTACATCCAAAGCGTCCATATCATCCAGTTTTTCTCCCACACCGACAGCAACAATTGGCGTATGGGTCTTGGCGAACATTCCCACTAAAAAACCAGCTTTTGATGTTCCATCTAACTTTGAAACAATCAAACCGGTTATTGGGACAACTCTTTTAAATAACTCAAGCTGTGCAAATGCGTTTTGTCCAACAGTGCCGTCCAGAACAAGCAGCGTTTGGTGTGGTGCTTGCGGGTCGACCTTTTTTAAAGTGCTTGCAACTTTGCCTAATTCCTGCATGAGTGGCGCGTTATTTTGCAGCCTTCCTGCAGTATCAACAAACAACACATTCGTGCCTTTTTGCTGTGCTCGTTCAGCTGCGCTATAAGCGAGTGCTCCAGGAATAACTTTCGCTCCCTGTCCTGGATATGTCGTATATACCTCTACGCCAAGTCGTGCGCCCCAAACACAAAGTTGATCTACTGCTCCGGCTCGAAATGTATCACATGCTGCCCACTCGACTGAAAGCCCTCTGTCCAGGCACTGCTTTGTTAGCTTTGCAATCGACGTCGTCTTTCCACTCCCGTTTACGCCTGCCATTAGAATAATGTGTGTAGAATCACTCTTTGGCACATTAAACGGCTTTGATGCAGAAGATAGTCGTTGTTCAATTGATTCGGCTACCTTTATAAGCAGTTCTTCCGCTGTGTTGAATTTTTGTCGTTTCAACTCGTTGCATATTTCTTCTGACGTTTCAACTCCCATGTCGCCGCACACCAAGCTATCGAATACGTCTTCAAATGAAACATTACTGCCATTTTTAGAAAAAGCGCCACGAATGCTATTTTCAAGCAGTTGACTGGACTTTTTTAGTCCGTCTCTAAGTTTGCTCAGCCAAGTCATTGTTTGTTTTATCCGTCTGATTGCTCTAATGTTTCATCCGATAAGCTAGTGTCGTTATCTTTGCGATGCGCATTCCTATGATCAAAATATCGAGGCGAAGCATACTTTTCTTTTTCTTTTTCCTTTTCTTCTTTCATCGTGTGCACCTCTTTTACCCACGATTGTTCACGGATTTTGTATCTTTCGTCAATTACTTGCGGTTGAGAGTTTTTAGCTTTATTCGGTAACGATTGGCTCTCGACATTCCCATTTTGCTTTTTGGCAGATGAATCAGAAGTTTCGTTCCCGAATCTTTGATATATCCGATCGGCGCACCTGAACCATTCTGAATCTGCATGATTTATGCGCAACATTTCATATGTGGAAAAGAACTCGTCCTTCATGTTCAACGTTGCATAGCATTCAGCAAGGCGGAGAAGTGCTTCTGGGCGCTGTTCAGTATTTGGATATTTTACGATTACATTTTGAAAACGCCCAATGGCCGCGATAAACGTTCCTTGGCGCTGGTAGAATCTTCCAATAGACATTTCCTGAGCGGCTAAATGGTTTAAAATAAAATCAATTTTAAACTTTGCATCCTTGGCATAATCGCACGCAGGGAATAATTTTCGCAACGTTCGGAAGGCTTTTAGCGCCTCGTGTGCATCCTTCTGGTCTCGCTCCACAATAGAAATTCGTTCGTAATTGCACAAGCCAATCATATAACGTGCGTATGGCGCGTCCTCATGTCGAGGGTGCAATTTCGAAAATATAGTGAAGAGGTCTATTGCATCATCGAACTGATGGGCTTGGTAGCGACAATACCCTTCCATTATTTGTGCTTGCAGTGCCCATTTTGAATACGGAAACTGCTCCTGTACGAATGCAAAGCCATTGGCCGCAGCTTTAAAGTTAGTCATGTACATATCAGTGGCGGCTTTTTCGTACAAGGACTCGGCTGTTTCATTTGGACTTACGGTGACATTGTCATCTATATCCCGAATCAGCCTACTATCGGAACAAGATGTTAAAAGAAGGCCAACAGCAAGAAGTTGATATGCAAAACTGCCACTGTGCGCGCTTGACGGGCATGTTCCCCGTCGGCAGCTAAATAGCTTTTGCCTAAGATACCCATTCGCAAAAAGATCCCTAATTCGTCGAGCCGGTGCTCGAATGCTCATGTCCATTTGAGTACACTCCGCTTCTGCGTTAGGGAGTCCATTCAACTTGTTGAATGGGAACTTGCTCCGTGTCTTCTGTTGTGGATTCTTTTGGCGAATGGGTATAATCCTTGCCTCAGAATTTTGAGACAGCGCTTTTATAGGTTTTCTCATCAGTAATGGGCTCGCTTTGCGTGAGACACATACCAGACTTTACAAGAAACGACGTAAATCATCTATAGTTATTGCCTTGTTAATAACCATAACGCTCAGACTTGACTGCACCGACGTTTTTGTGATTACATTCTAGCGTGGGATGCTGTGTAGCTGCTGTGGAGAAATCCATAGAGGAAAGTCCGGGCTCCATGCAAACATAGTGCCGGATAACGTCCGGCGGGGCGATCGTTAAGGGTTGTTCTAGGGAAAGTGCAACAGAAAATATACCGCTAGCAGGTTTTTCCTGTTAGTAAGGGTGAAAAGGGGCGGTAAGAGCGCACCGCAATCGTGGTAACACGGTTGGCATTGTAAACCCCACTAGGAGCAAGGCCGAATAGGGATCTATTCCGAAAGGATGGCGTGTTTGTCGCTTAGGGATTCGGGTTGGCTGCTTGAGCTTATTGGTGACAATAAGCCTAGATGAATAGCTACAGAGGAATATACATGTCACACCTGAAGCTCCGGATGGGTTTTCTCGTTTCGCAAGGAGGAAAATCGAAAGGGGCCGAATTTTCAGGCGTGAATTCAATGTATCCAGACAAAACCCGGCTTATAGGCATCTCACGCAACAATGGGATGGCGCATCTTTAAGTATAGAGTAATTATATATTTGCAAAAATCGGCTGTTTATTAACTGCACTGATGTAGAGAAGCCACAGACGCAAAAATAAGGTTGGAAAATTTGCATGCATGTGGTTGTATTTTTAACGTTTTATTTGGCAGAATTAAGAATGATCTGCGACCACCGTCGAGCCCCCCTTGGGTGGGCGGGGGTTAGGGATGGTAGCCTAGCATAAAAACGTTAAATAATCGTTAATTCTTCAAATTTTTCAGGAAATCGTTTTTAGCCAGTTGCCAAACTGTAACATCACTGACATCTCGTCAGCACATTCTATCTTATATCCTCCCCCGAAAACGCCTATTACGTATAGTCTTTCTGTCGTTTAGAATGCGCTTTTTCTAATTTTTCTTGATGGAGTAATAAAAATCATGATGTTTGCAAATTGTTTCAAAGATTATCCAGAAATTCGAGAAAATATAGCCATTTGCGTAAAAAATGCAAATCAATACGATTGGAGTCAGAATGCCCGAGATAACCAGCGGCTGCCTGACGGAAACTGGAAAAATTGGATGATCCTTGCTGGACGTGGGTTTGGAAAAACTCGAACTGGAGCAGAATCCGTGCGCCAGTTAGTGGCGGACAAAGGTTTCAATCGCATTGCATTAATTGGGCAAACGATCGACGAAACACGCAGCGTCATGGTTGAAGGCGTAAGCGGCATTCTGTCAATTTATCCTCCGGACGCACCAAATTTTCCGGTTTTCGAATATTCAAAACGCCGAATACGTTGGCCAAACGGAGCTATTGCTCAGTTGTTTGGCGCGGATCGATACGATTGCCTTCGAGGCCCCCAGTTTGATCTAGCATGGATTGATGAATTTGCAAAGTTTCGATATCCAGAGCGCCTATATGAGCAGCTCATGTTCAGCTTGCGCTTAGGGGATTTCCCTCGTTGTATTATCACAACGACCCCGCGCGCAAATCCTTTTTTAAAAGATTTAATTGACGAAAAAACGACGGTAACAACCTATGGGACAACCTTTGACAATGCAAAAAACTTGCCAAAATCGTTTCTTGATTACGTCCAGAAAAAATACGGCAATAGCACGCTCGGTCGTCAAGAGTTATATGCAGAACTGCTTTTGGACAATAAAAAAGCGTTATGGCAAAGGCCAAACATCCGCTATAAAACGCCCCATGAACTGTCACGCATCATCATCGCAGTGGACCCCGCAGTGACGTATAACGCATCAAGTGATGAAACGGGCATTATTGTCGCTGGGAGAGATGCAGACGGGGTCGCCTTCGTGTTAGAGGATGTCAGCGGTCAGTACCACCCGCATGCATGGGGGCAGCTGGTCGTTGAAAAATTTCACCATTACGGAGCCGATCGGATCGTTGCTGAAGTGAATCAAGGAGGAGACCTCGTTGAAGAGGTCATTCGCTCATTCGATCCAGTTATTCCTTACTCGGGAGTTCGAGCGACTCGGGGCAAATTTGTCCGAGCTGAGCCAATTTCAGCACTCTACGAGCAAAATCGAGTTTTTCACACGCAAGTTTTTAACAAGCTAGAAGAGCAAATGTGCAATTTTGTCCCAGGCGAGTGCGGAAAATCTCCGGACAGAATGGACGCATTAGTGTGGGGAATGACCGAGCTGTTTAAAAGCGAAATGACACCTGTTGTAAGAGCTTGGAGGTAAGTCCTAACGCGAATAATGATTAGCCTAGTTCAGCCAAAACCCCTGTCCCTTTTATTAAGCTTCTACTCATGTCTGTCGATTCTTGCTTTTAAATTATGTTAAATTCCTAAACTGGCGGAGACAGACATTAGTAGAATATTAATACTATGGCCCTTTTATTTCGTCAAATTTGAGAGGGTTGAATATGTACCTGGACGATAAATTATAAATGTCTATAGGTGGAGGCATTCACTTAGCTAGTTGATATCATACTGTTAACCCGCGCCTAAAATGGTGCAAAAACAGCATTTTTTTTAAACGGCTTTGACAAAGATATGTTTTTGCGACAACCTGATACGGTGTAGAATTTTAAAGATGCTGGTCGACTGACTATACCCATTCGCGAAAAGATCCCCAATTCGTCGTCGCGTGCCCATTCAGCAAGTTGCATGGGATCCCGGATCCGGTGCTCGAATGCTCATGTACATCCGTGTACACTCCGCTTCTGCGCTCGGACCCCCATTCAGCTGTTGAATGGAAACCCCACTCCGTGTCTCCTGTTGTGGATTCTTTTTGCGAATGGGTATACTAGATTTTTTAGGAAGATTCAGAGCGTGGAGCTTTTTGAAAAGAATCCCATATTAGGGCTTTATATTTTGCGTGGTAGCAGGGGGGAGGTTGTCCCATGTCTAGCAATCTGAGCACGGTTATTCGTTAACAAGAGGAGTCATATGTATTCGTTTTTTCGAAAAACCATCCCCATAGGTTCAGCCCAAAGTAGTCGCAGCTTATCATTGATTTTTAGCGTGCTAATATTCTTGCTCTCGTTCGTTGCTGCATGCGTGTTTACGTTCAGTCACGGATTTCACAATTGGGAAAGCAGTAGTTCTTACAAAATTACGGTTGAAATTCCTGTAAATATGCAATCCTCGCAAGAACATGTTTCAAACGTGGATCGCGTCATTGGTGAGCTAAAAGGCATGTCAGGAGTGACAAACGTCCAACGAGTCGACCCTGAAAAGCTAAAAACGATGTTGAAGGTTTGGACTGGGGATACAAGTACCAATATTGATTTTCCGTTGCCTACGCTACTGGATGTAGAGTTCGACAACGCACAATTAGCCGATACGGACATCATAAAGCAACGGCTTCGGACAATTTCCTCTGATATATCGGTAGAAAATCACAGCAATTGGTCCCAAAAGCTAGTAATTTTTGGAAAAAGTTTAAAACTTGTAACAATCCTAATCGGTTCGTTCATCCTGTTTTGCGCTGCCATCATTGTTATCCTGGTCACAAAGTCCGCTCTTCAGGCATATTACTCGACTCTAGACATCCTGCGTTTGCTTGGTGCAAAAGATTCGTACATTGCGAAAATTTTCCAAAATCAGGTGCTTAAATCATCTTTTTACGGGGGGATTTACGGCGTGATGTTTGCAATTCCGGCAGTGTATGCGTTTATGATTGTGATAAAGCGTCTGGGATTAGAAGGACTATATTGGAATTCGATGTTATGGCGCATAATCGCTGTCGTCTCAGTCATCCCTTTGGCAGTGGCATTGTTGGGGGTTATTGTGTCCAGGGTTACGGTTCTTGTGCATTTAAGAATTCTTGATGGGAAGGCACACTAGTAAGTCGCGCAAAAACATAGGAGCCCGCTTCGTGTTTTTTTCGAAAAATTCTGATTATGGAGGAGGCGAACAAAATCTACAATGGCATTGAATTCGCAAATATGCCAAAAGAAGGTAGCAGAGCTTTGTTAATTGTTGAAAACATGAATACATGCCCATTTTTTACAGCCTCCAACCTTAAAAAGGTTCCCCATGGTTTTTTTTCAAATGGTGGGGCGTTCACGTTAGCGAAAGGTGAGCCGTTCGTTTCATGCAACGTTGCATTTGGGCGTGGCGATTCCGATGACGTAGTCGCGATTAACCGCCAGCGGGTCGCAGACAGCATTGGGCACCCCGTTCGCAAGGTCGTTTTTACAAAGCAGGAGCATACGAACGAAGTTGTAGTCGTAGATGAAAATACGACGATAACGTCACCATGTGATGCGTTGGTAACCACAACGCCTGGGATCTTGATCGGGATTTATACGGCTGACTGTGTTCCTGTATTGCTATTTGGGGGCTCAGTAGTCGGCGTAGTGCATTGTGGCTGGAAGGGTTTAAAATTGAAAATCATTCAAAATACGCTAAACGCAATGTTGGCGTTAGGAGCGAAAGACCTCGCTGCGGCAATTGGGCCAAGCATCGGAAAAAAGAATTATGTGGTGGATGAGAATTTTTTGAATGAATTCCCTGAAGATTTAGATTGCATGGAAAAACAGGACAATGGCTGGCACGCAGATTTGCGAAAAATTGCCGCAAAACAGCTTGCTATAGTTCAAAATATTGAAGAAATATGCTTGGATACATATGACTTCCCAAATGTGTTTTTTAGCTGCAGACGATTTTTGCCTGCGAACGAGCCGGTACGCACGCAAGCGTCTGTAATAATGCTGTAAACGCATTCTAAAAAAATTAAGCGCGTTCTAAAAAAATATAAAAACCTTGCAAATGCGCTGTTTTTCAACGGCTGACTTTTGTAAAAAAGTCAGTGTTTGCACGGTGTTGACGTATGTATGGGCATAATTTGCAATTTGTGCAGATTCAATGTTGTAATTAGGTTGTAGGCCAATCGAGCCTTCTTATAAAAAAATCGGCATGCTGAAAAGTTGGATGCGAGAGTCCAACACGTTTCGGCATCCGGAGTTTCACTCACATTAACAATCAAAGGAATATTTTATGGTGATTCAGTTACTGTTACCAAATGAGTGCGCGTGTCCAGCAATAACGCATTTGCAAATAAAGAAAACATTGGATTGCAAACAAGTGCGAGTCACGTGCTTTCCAGAGAGCGAAATTGCCTTTCCTGGAATTTACGTGTTGAAGGCTGATGGCGAGGTGATCTGCTCAGGAATCCTCAGTTTTGCATCAGAGCCAGACCCATTGAGGATGCGAATTCTAACAATTTCGGAGCAACAACCAGCAGACAATGACCCCGTGCCTGCGTTAATTAACCTAACACCGTATGTTTTTGACCAAACTATAAAATTTGCAGAACAGCGCGTTCCGCATCGCATTAACATCACATTGCAAGCAGATTGGTTACAACAATGCGCCGGCATATTGGATTTAGGTCCAAACATTGCAACGCAGTTTCCGATGGGCATGATTAACAGCTTGAACGCCACATTTGGAGAGTGTGTACACCAAACGCGAAAATCTGGGTATACGGTGATGGATTCGTCTTTTACGCAAATTGCCCCGCCATCCACAGGAATCCTTAATGTTTATCCCACTTTAGAAACCGTACGAGTGGGTCAAACATCTGCTCAAATTAAGCGCTATTGGTTCACTTGCGCATGGAACATTGCCTGGGAATATGAGCAAAAGCGCGTGGAAAAGCTGTCATTCGACCTTCCGTTTTGCCCCGTTGGAGAATACGAGGAGTCGCTGCACATGAAGGCGGAAGACGTTGAAAGTTTGCCTGGCTTCAATCTGTCTGATGCAACGTTGCGGCACCTTTGGGCAGATATTGTCACGCAGGCGCTGAACACAATTAAGGAAACGTTGTGCGAAAAGTATTGTACAACTGTTTCATTTTCAGTGCCGTTTCACATTGCGGCCTCGTTGCGTTTACAACAATCCGTGCAATTTAGTTATGGTGCGCAAACAATTTGCGGTCGCGTAAGCTCGGTAAATTGCATATTAGACGAAGGAAGCAAGGAATACGCAGAACTTTCAATATCTGTTGTCCCTACGTGGCTGAATCAATGGAAAAATACGCACTATACATTAAAAGATCTTATCGACGCCTCGCCAATAGAAGGGCTTACGGAAAAAGAACTTTCTGAAAAAACTGCGATTGCCGAAATAGCGATTGAAAATGATGCGATCAGTCAACTTGAAGAGCTTGCATCGAAAAACTTCGCTCACATGCGAGACGTGGATGAATTTTTAGATGCACACCCAACGCGCATTTTTATTCGACTGAAAGACTTAAGAACGAAACGACACCTTGCTCATACACTTGTTGGTTCATTGAAATCAGATTTATTAGAACAAATTATTTAAGGAGTACATCATGATTTTTCTTAATTACAGACATTTAGACGACTTTTTCCAAATTTCGGGAAATGCAGTAAAGCCAACCGATGGAATTAATGCCGCCGAGGCAGTGCTTTGCGTTCAAACTCGCAGAATTTTAAATGTGAAGAAGTCGATT
>JAISCJ010000138.1 GCA_031265645.1 Holosporales bacterium
CTCGCGCGTGACCTGATCGTCGAGCAGAAGTAGTTGTGTTGGGAAGTTGGGACGCATCCAAGACATTCAGTTGCATCATTGTAATAAAAGATAAACATAAAGCGCATTTCTTGTTCATATATAAACCTAAGAATAAGACTCTCAAGAGTATTATCTCTTAAAATAGTTAATAGACGGTTAATGTCTGCTGAAGCGTCTTGATCAATTTTTTCAAAAAAAATATAATTGGCACTTCAAGGAGCACTGACCAATCTTATGGACGCAAAGAGAATCCCATTTCAAATCTGGATCGTCAGCGTATCATCTATGCTCATTACTGCGTCGGCAGCAATGTTTTTCGGCGTGTTTGGCTTGTTTTTAGAAAACATGGGCATCCCTACGAGCAAAATAGGGCTGATAGAAGGGATGGTAGAAGGAGCTGGATATGTTCTAAAAGTTGTATCTGGCATAATTAGCGACTACTTAAACCAGCGCAAGCTAATTTTTGCGATAGGTGTGTTTTTTACCGCAATTTCGAAAGTAATTGCTGCACTATTTTTTTCTTTTTCAGCTGTCGTGATCGGACGAATTGTCGACCGAATAGGAAATGGCTTACAAGCATCTCCTAGGGACGCGTTCGTGTGCGATCATGCTCCACGGCAAATAATTGGCCTATGTTTTGGCATTCGCCAATGCTTGGGAACACTAGGTTCAATATTGGGCGTTTTGCTCGTATTTGCACTACTGGCCCGGAGTCATGACGATTTTCGCGGAGTTTTTGCCGTGGCAAGCCTTTTGGCTCTCGGCGCTTTCGTTCTAATTATTTCATGCCTTCGTGATGCGAAAAGGACAACGTCGCAATTATCTCCTACAAGAGGAGAGCCGCGCCAGGGTTTTTCATTAAAAAATGTGCTAAAGCTCGATCGCCGCTATTGGTGGCTTATGGGAATCGTATCAATATTCATGTCTTGTAGAATAAGCGAAACGCTGATCATGTTGTACGGAAAAGCGTCGTTTAAGCTAAGCAACAGCGTCACTGAAGAGATTATGCTTGTTTACAATATTTTTTCCGCAATTGCGGCATACGGCACGGGGCGATTAACAGACAAAATTCGTGCATCTTATCTGATGATGGTCGGCACTCTTGTTACTATGGCATCTTTGATAGGAATGGCTGTTGCGACTAATTTCGTCGTATTTTTATGCGGTGTCGTTTTGTGGGGGCTGCAGATTGGGCTGATGCATAACGTTTTTTGTTCAGAAATTTCGAAAATCGTTCCATCTCACTACAGAGGAACAGGCTTCAGTTTTTACTACTTAATCATCGCAGTAAGCTTGCTTTTAGCAAATACTATATGCGGGCACTTAATGAAAAGCGGATACGCATTCGCATATTGCATATGCGCCTGTGCCATTAGTTGCATTGCTGTTCCAGTGTTTGCGAAAAGACATCGTCAAATATGATAAAGGCTTGTTACTCAACAGTCTAATATAATTTACGTAAAATCGCTTAAATGAATCAATGATTTTGTCAAATCATTTTTACTCAAGAAAACGTTACTTAGTATTTTCGTTTTAATCCTTAATTAAGTCCTTTGGAAATATAATAAGCATAGATCATAAAAGATTTAGTGTATTATTATGAACCGTACATATCCGTTATTTTTATCAATTTATGCACTGTTTCCATCAGTGGCATTAGGAACTGTAGAGGACGAGTGTCATACCATTCCGTTGCATATTAGGGAAACTAGAAATAACGAAGCATTCATAACACAGCTCGAAGAAGCGTGTGATGGTGTTTATTTGACCGACGTTCCCATTCCAAACGAAGATGGAACCTACATCTTGGCAAAGTTTTTTGAAGAAAAAACCATTGGCTCAAAAACCTTATATGAAGATCGTCCATGTATGTTGTCTTCAGACAGGAGTCATTGCATATACTACCAAAAGACAGAAATTGCAGATCCAGATGGAGAAGAGGAACCTCAAATTGAGGTTACAAAATTGAGGTTTACGCTGAATAACGGAAAAATTGTGCGTGTTCAACGGATTGAAGAAGATGAAAGTTTCACCGAAATTGAAAAGTCACCATTTCTTAATATGATAGCTCCAATTCTAATCCCCCCAAGCCTTTCACAAATAATGGGAACTCCAAGCAAAATAGAGTTTTTCGTAAGAAACGGCGAGTATAATGTAAGAGTAAAAACATTTATTCAAGACTTGCACGAATCTACATCGGCTATCTTAGGAGAGGTTGGCCAAGTTAATACCCTAGTAAATCAAGTAATAACAAAGCAAGATCAGCTGTTGGATACTCTTAATGCGACCTTGACAGAACGGATTAACTCTCTCTTATCAGAGCTTAGTGCAGCAAGTTTGAAAAAAACGACAAGCGTACTTGAAGACAATAGAGCTAGCATAATAAGTGCCATGGATCACCAACGAAAGCTAAGCGATGAGAATACAAAAGAGCATGTCCGTGTGTTGCAGCGCGGTTTTAGCGAAGTAGTTACCACGCGTGCAGATCAAATTGACAACGCGCTACGCGACTCCACCGAAGCGTTGCAGCAAGTAGTTACCACGAGTGCAGATAAGATTGACAGCACGCTACGCAACTCCACCAATGCTTTGCAGCAATCACTTAACACGCGTGCAGATAAGATTTACAGTACGCTGAACAGCACCACCGAGGCATTGCAGCAAGTAGTTACCACGCGTGCAGATAAGATTGACAGCACGCTGAACAGCACCACCGAGGCGTTGCAGCAATTACTTAACACGCGTGCGGATAAGATTGACAGCACGCTGAACAGCACCTCCGAGGCGTTGCAGCAATCACTTAAGACGCATGCGGATAAGATTGACAGCACGCTGAACAGCACCTCCGAGGCATTGCAGCAATTACTTAACACGCGTGCGGATAAGATTGACAGCACGCTGAACAGCACCTCCGAAACGTTGCAGCAATTAGTTACCACGAGTGCAGATAAGATTGACAGCACGCTACGCAGCACCACCGAAGTGTTGCAGCAAGATTTTAGAAAAATAGTTACCACACGTGCAGATATAATTGACCGCACGCTAGACGATTCCACAGCAAGGATTTATAATGCCATTCAGTCCGTCATCGGAGTAAAGCTGAGACATGATGGTAAACCAGAATACGGAAGCGCGCTAGAACAAATTACAAGTGCAATAGTTCGAGGCTATCAGCACATTGGAATGAGTGAAGATATGCTACAAGCGTTCAATGGTGTTGCACACGTGTTGAAAATACACGGTGGTTTGCCAATTTTATATAGAGATAGCATTGAATCTATGTTAATAGGGCACACGATACACGGAAAAACACCAGTAGTAACACCTTTAACAACATACCTGTCAGAAATAGAATCTTTTATGAAAAATAATGATTATTTTTGTGGCTATTTAAGACCTTGGAAAAGAGATGTTTCTGCAAAAATTTTGAACATTATCGATTTTTTTCAAAAATCTAGCGATACGACATTAACGCGTGTGCTGCCGGAATTTATACGACTATTTGGAACAAAATTTCCTAGCTATGAAGCTCCGTCGCTGAACATCGCCAGGTATTGTGAAAATGTACACTTTTCAGAGGCGGATTTTGGGCTTTATGGATGGGTAAAAGATATACACGCTATTTTGAGGAATTTTTCTTCATATTCTGGATCTGAGCTCAAAAGAGATGCAACGAACGCTCGCTTGGCATATGAGCGATTACTACGAGGTGTCGTAATCCATAATACGGAAGAAATGCAAGCAATACCACGTACACATTTCTACGGTTTACAGACTTATACAGAAATACTAGATGAGTGTTCGCGAATAATTGACAGCGCGTCTAAACAGTCATTTGAAGGACGTTTCGAGATTCGCATGGGAGAATTATTGCATCGACTAAGCTCTTTCGCTCGTACGGCAGAAGTCGCTTTGCAGAAAACAACGGAGATGTATGAAAACCTCGTTAGTTGCACACATAGAATTCATGGTGGAGACCGTGAGACTCGAGAACTAATCGCCCAACTCGTACGAGAGGAATCGCGCCATCAACCAAGCGGCTCATCGCATCATAGAAGACCACATGTCTAGCTTTCACGGATTGCTACTGCGGGGTCTAATTTCCCTGCTCTGTATGATGGGTATATCGTAGCAAGAATGGACAGGGCTATCGCCAAAAAAGCGATAAGCCCAACTTCCGACATGCTTAGCTTATATGGGAGGGAGGATAGAAAATATACTTCCGCAGAAAAAAGGTTGGCACCCGTTAGTCGCTGGATCAAGCTGGCAATGCCGTTTAGGTGTAGCGTGACAATGATCCCAATTGCGACGCCCAGCGCCGTGCCCAGCACGCCAATAGAGGATCCTGTAATGATGAAAATTTGCTGAATCGAACGCCGACTTGCGCCAATTGTTTTCATAATTGCAATGTCGTGAGTTTTATCTTTTACGAGCATTACCAATCCAGAAATTATGTTAAATGACGCAATCAAAATAATTAGCGTTAGGATCAAGAACATAACATTCCGTTCGACTTGCACAGCCTGAAAGAAGTGTGAATCGCCGTGTTTCCAACCTAGAACCATGAGATTTTGGGGAGTAACAGCTCTCACTTTTTGCACAATCTTGTCATTGGACTCCACATTGTCTGTAAATATTTCAAATTGTGTTAACGTCCCGTCCATATGAAAAAAATCTTGCGCGGTTTTCAGCGGCATTATGATTACGTTTTTATCGTATTCGATCATGCCTACTTCAAAAAAACCGATTACAGTAAAGTCGCGCTGGCTTGGGACTGTTCCAAAAGGAGTTTGCTCGCCTTGCGGATCCATGAGGCTAATCATGTCGCCCAGATTTATGCTCATCAGCTCTGCCATGCGCTTGCCAATTAGGACTGCATCTCCAGAAAAATCTTTTTGAATAAATGCCGCCGCAGAATTTTTTCGAACCGTTGGCGCACGTTCATTCTGCGTATAAAGCGGCGTCGAAGCTCCGAGCGATTTTTCTACATTACACGAACCCGTTTTATCAGACGGCCCTGCGGCTTCATTTTTAACATTTTCAATGCGTTTATTTTCTTCTGGAAATGCATACACTGCGCGCAGAAGCATATCCCTGTCGAGCAAATCCTCAGGACTTATCCCCAAGACTAGAGCTCCACGCATTTTTTCATCGATTACAATGATGGACTGCTTTTCCACCATCGGCGACACTTGCGTCACACCTTCGCACTTTCGAATTCTCGCACGTAGTTCATCATCTTCATGAACTTCGTGCCCTGCATATACAAGGATATGCCCCTTCATGCCAATAATGCGCGTCAGTAACTCTTCGCGGAATCCTCCCATGACGGACATAACGATGATTAGAGTTGCTACACCAAGGCATATCCCCAAGAATGAAAAGCCCGTTATAACTGAGAGAAATCCATCATTTTTTTTTGCTCGCAAATATTTGATGGCGAGTTGATATTCCCATGTCATGTTACGTCTCCAATTTGCTTT
This sequence comes from Holosporales bacterium, assembly GCA_031265645.1. Classification (GTDB taxonomy): domain Bacteria; phylum Pseudomonadota; class Alphaproteobacteria; order BNTO01; family BNTO01; genus JAIRNK01. The sequence goes on from JAISCJ010000138.1 coordinate 5,505, forward strand.
GTAAGCTTTTCAATTTATCTAAGCTTGTTCTGTTTTGCATTAACCCCGTCATCTTTTTCCTTAGGGTATTCCTACTAAGGCCAAGAAGATGTGCGGCTTTTCGTTGATTTCCATTTACAACCTGCAGCGTAAGAAACAACAACGGACGCTCTACTTCGGATATAACCCTATCATACAGTCCTGGAGACGGGAGACTTCCTTCATGAAGGTCAAAATAATTCTTTAAAGCATCGTACACAAGTTGTTCTAGATTATTTTCTTGCTTTTTTCCTGGCATTGCTTTCGGATTTTTACGGGCGCGCTCGCAATTCTAGCACATGCTACCCGACCGGATCCATTTTAGCTATAAGGAATCCTAAATGAATGATATAATAATGGATTCGTATAGCACAAAAATATTAAAAAAGAGTTAATATCCCCAAAAATCTCCTCTTGTTTTTTTTCCTCTCTTGTGTGGCCGTGCAAGACTTCACGCTCGACTATAGGGCTCCCAGATGAAACACAGGGTTATTTTATGGACAAAACCCTGCAATGCAAAGAGTTTATCCTGCGTGTTTCAGATATGACACGTATAAACATCTTTTCCTAACGAGTCTACTCTCGTATACGATCAAAGTTTGCGCAAACTTATTTATGAGTAATTTTCCATTCGTAGGTTTCTAATTGGCCTTCGAGAATGGACGTTCGCATGCTTTTTATTACAGGGGCGTCCTTATCTTGATTGTGACCTTGATCGTTAAACATATCAGTTTGGAATTTTATCGATGCTTCCGTGCTCTCATTCTCGACGGGAAGGGTTGATGCATTCAATGCATAGGTCACGGATTCTCTAAATAGAGAAAAGTGCATGTATATGTTATTGAGGATCTTGTTCGCGATAATAGCTGAATTAAAACAACTACAAAACCAAGTATTTTGATCATGAAGGGACATTATTTGTTCTAGATTTAATATTGCTTTATCTAGTTTCTTTTGGAGCGTTGGCTGCTTTGCCGTTTTTACGCGCAGCGCATCAAGCAATAGGTTATAATCCGCAGATATTTGCTCATAATCTGCAGACATTGGCCAATCTCGAATGCTTTGTTGGGGATGCAATAAATGAGGTAGGGCTTTATTCAGCTCATTGCTTGCATATTGCAACATTGCTTCGAGCGTTTGGGCAACAATTGTTTGGTCGCGGGGAGCAAATTTGGAGGAAGTATTTGTTATTGTCATGATTTCGGAACATATTGACTTATGTTTGTCCGAAGATTTCTTAATATTTGCTAACTCTTGCGTTTCGTGAATTAAATTGGAGTTTAAAGATTTATGCCAGTACTTTAGTGTGACATCCAGCCGTTTCAAAAGTTCGTTTACATCACATTTCCCAAGATCTTTCTCCCACTTATCTCTCTGTAGGCCAAGCACCCATTCGGTACCTTTGAATTGTGGTTGAAACGCTTCCAGGCCAGATTTAAATGGCTCAAGTCTGCGCATTCCTTCAGCTTTTATATTTTCCATAGCATCTTTACACGCGCGCCAATCCTCTTTACTTTGTTCAAAAATCGCCAATATGAGCTCTCGTTTCAATATTATTGAACCCACCATACTCTGCGAAGCAAAACTCTGAAGTGTAAATGTCGTAATCCCTAATAGAATGTACTTCATCACGATTTACCTTATGGCATCTATATACCGTACAATTATAGCATACCATTCTTCTATTAGCCGAATACTCCCTTTCTTATATACAGCGGACATGGTGACCAAACATCAAACACCAGACGAAGGTCAACTAGCGGGAAAAATGTTTCACCTTTTCATGATACGCACAATAAATCATCGTCTCTGTATTCCAATCTTTCCGTATTGAGCGGTCATATCGTTGCTCGAATTTTACATTTAGGAATCTAATGATCTAGGTCTATTTATTAAAAAGATCAGAATACTCTATTATCATTCAATGTTTTTTTTGTTAGCATTTATACATAGGGGGATGGATGAGGCTGCTAGGTGCGCATTTTATTCATAGAAGATGACTTTATTACAGCCCAGAGCATTCAGAAACTCTTGCAAAACGAAGGGTTTATCTGCGATGTATCGGATACAGGGGAAGATGGAATCGAAATTGGGAAATTGTACGAGTACGATGCCATAATATTGGACTTGGTGCTTCCTGATATTGAGGGTTTTGAGGTAATGCGACGTCTGCGTGCTTCGCGTATAACGACTCCGATATTAATTTTATCAGGAATTGATGACACAGCGAACAAGGTCAGAGGGCTGTGTACTGGAGCGGATGACTATTTGACGAAACCGTACAGTAAAGATGAATTAATAGCACGAATAAACGCCATTATTCGAAGGACAAATGGCTATTCAGAGTCTGTTATAAAGGTTGGGGCGCTAGAAATAAATTTGCAAACAAGGATTGCTTCTGTAAGAGGTCGTATCCTTCCATTGACGGGAAAAGAATATTCCATACTTGAGCTGCTAGCGATCCGAAAAGGTTCTGCGCTCACAAAGGAAGCCTTCTTGAACCACCTTTATGGCGGGATGGACGAGCCTGAAGTAAAGATTGTCGATGTGTTCATTTGCAAATTGCGGCGGAAGCTTTATGTTTTGACCAAACAAAGCGGGTACATTGAAACAATTTGGGGCAGAGGCTATATGCTAAGGGACCCAAATGAAGAGCAACCTGCTGCAACTGACGAAGAAAACTCAGTCGTGCTAGATAGCGAGTTCTACTCAGCACGCGCTAAGAAAGAACTGCGCCTTAAGCACAAGAAGAAAGTCACATCTGCTGTATAGAAAAACGTTTTTAATAGAACGTCTTTCCTTTACTTCAGGGCTGAGCAATCTTCATTTTCTGAAAGCATGTTAATAATTATCAGCGCTTGGTGAAAATGTTCGTGAACTGCACTTTTGATTTTTTCGTGTTTTTGCTTTAAGTCTCGAATGTTCACCGTTTGGAGTTCAGCATCGTTCCTACTAGGTTCAATTAGGTCAATTATAATGAACTCTTCTCTACCAAGACTGTGCGTTTTTACTGCATAAACGTTTCCGCCAGCCGCCTCCGCCAAGTTGCGCACTTTTTGCACAACTTCGGGAGGCAAACTTTTGTCCAGCAACGTATTAATTGCACTTCGTCCAATTGAAAAAGACACCCAGCCTAAATATGCCGCCATTAGGCAACCTAGCATTGTATCCAGCCAGGAACAGGAAACGAATAAGCTGGCCAAAATTCCTATATCCACAATGAGGTCAGACTTGTAATGAGCCGCATCTGCACGAATCGCAAGCGATTTTGTTTTGCGGTAAACGTAGGTCTGAATAGCGATTAAATACATTACTCCGACAAGTGACAATCCAAAGGCAACGTATGCGATTGTACTGCGCCTCAGCTCGTGGTGCTCAGAAAGGCCATGAGATAGAGCTCCTACACCAATTGCGCATAAAATCATCGATTGAAGCATAGCAAGCAATGCCCCAATCTTTCCATATCCGAATGGATATTTTTCGTCGGCTGGCTTCACAGACTTTATGACGAAAAATGTATTTATTAAAGAAAATATTCCGTCTTTTACTGTATCGCCGATGGACATTGCGACGACAAGCGACGCTGTTGCGTAATACGCGACGGCGCGGCACGCGAGAAGAATCAAGGTCGTCAACAACACGCTGTAGGCTATAATTTTCAGCCAGCGTACGTCTTCATTCCTTGCAGCATTGTGCATATGACTATGATCGTGACAACAAAACACTTCACGCTCCAAACTTACACTATACGTACTTATCCCATACGTTTGGTTTTATTGGAATGAATTTGTGAACGTTGCAGAAGGAAACTTTTTTGTTTTTGTTACTGCGATATACCCAAGCGCTGAATGGTTCCCTATTTTTGTTGCGACGTTTCCCGCAGGACGCGTTGATCCTATGTCGCATCTCGCTTACACTGAGACGTTCGCCTGATTTTGAATCTTTTTACGATTGAGGATAACCATTTGCTAAAGAAAATCATGAAAACAGCGTTTGTGTGTTAACTCACAATTTATATTTTTATTGTATTGTCTTTAGAGGTCCTAGTATCGTTATAGCCAAACCACATGAAAATAGTTCACACGAAATCAGCCAAAAGTGGATAGGTTTCGAACGTAAATGTGAATCGTTTTAAAGTGGTTTCGCTATAGTGTTTGGTTGGTTAGAATGAGTTTCACAGCGTGTCTAATTTAATATGCAAAGAAATTCGACCATTTTATTAACGTTGTGATTTGTAAACTTTGTTGTGAGGACATACATTATGAAAAAAATTAAACGAATGAAATTTTTGACTCTATTCGCGTTTTCGTTTAGATCGTTTCTCGAATTGAATTCAACGCAGAATCTATTCATCACACGTTCGAATGCTAAAGTTATAAAAAAATACGAGCATAAGCAAACAGACGAAACAAGCATAAAAGTTTTGTTTCCGAACCCGCGCACGGAAGATGAATCAGGACAGGCTACTAGTTTACCAGAGCCGAGACCGGTGCCTTTTGGCTTAATCAATATTATGGCTACGTGTTACTTCAATTCTGTTCTACAAGTCCTCTATGCGTCGCCAATTTTTCGTGATCAAATATCCGCAGAAGGGGCGCAGGGCGGGCGCATTTGTGATGGTGTTCGCAATATATTTCGCGTAATGGAGAATAAAGAGGATAGCCTTGTTCCTAGTATCGTTAATTTTTGTATAACAGAGATAGCGAAAACGTTTGAGGCGAAAGATCGATGCGATCGAGATGATATTCTTGCTGGGACACAGTGCGATGCAGTAGATCTTATCGATACCGTGATTAATGTGATTTGTAGAGAACATCCGGAATTTAAAGATACCTTTAGTTTTTTAACTAAAACCATAAAGTGTTCCAAAGATCCTCTTCATACTAATCATTCGGATTTGAATGTTGTGATAGAACTTCCTGTCAATAGCAATAACATGCAGGATTGCGTCGCGTCTCGATTGGTGGATGAAAAAATTGAAAGTTGGAAATGCAAGGAGTGTGACGACAAGCTACCAGCTACCCGTATATTCAATTTGCAAACAAACGATATCCTGGTTTTAAGCTTAGCTCGCTTCAAGTATTCTCCTGCATTAAATTATTTTACCAAGCTTTATGATGAAGTTTCTTACGATGATTTTTTGGTTATAGATGAAACGACATATCGTTTGATAGCAATTGTGAAGCATTGTGGCTACATAGATGGAGGGCACTACGTTGCAACTGTACTTGGGGCTGACGGCAAATGGTATACACAAAATGACGATAAAACAAAGTGCCATGGCTCGTTTATCGCATCTAAGGAGCACGATAAAGACAATACACCATATATATTTATCTATGAGCGTATTCACTGAACATCGGAGAATCTATATATGTCGTCTGGGCTTTTTCGTTGCTCTTACGTTTTTTTTAACGACAGTATACCGTATGTTGATCAAATATAATGTTAGTGGAAGCTTAATAATAATCACTTGCAAACGATGTGCGATGTGTCATACAATAATAGTAGAACAATCAAGGTGTTTGTTTACAAAGGAGAATATTATGAATAAAATTTGCATCGCAATAGCAACTCCATTTATATGTGGACTCAGCTGGGGAGGCGACTCACCGTCAGCTGGTGGTGCGAACACAACAAGTGAAGCACGATCATTTGAAGCGTTGCCTCAAATCACACTGAAAAGACGCGCTCAGGATCACGCTGGTTATACTCCAAATAAACCAGATTTCAAAAAAAAATGGCATGCTCGTGATGACTCAGCTGCCCAACGTAAGCTTCCGTCGGATCTGAAATGGTACGTCGATTACTTAAATGAAACTCTAGGCTGGGTAAATTTCGCTATTAAAGATTTTCGTTTTGAAAGTATTTATTGGGGAAACCATAGCTTCCGACCAGCGGTGTACTTAGAATGGATGTGTGAATTATCGCAATTGTATGATGATGTGCTTTATGGGTCTGATATACCTGATCAAATTCTTCAGACGCCAGCATTCGCGCCAATTGCAGAGCTTCGTGCGAAGACAATCGACGCAACAAGAGGGCTTGTAACGTATTGTCGTTCATATTTTTCCAGTGTAGGATCGTTTGCTGATCAGAATCCAGCACTGTTTGCCGAATCTGCCAGCGAGGTACTGCGTCAGATGGAAAATATTCGCAACTTGCTATCTACGGCCATCTCCAACTGCGTTCTGGGGTAAAACGACATGTTGGCAAAATGAGAGGAAGAGAACAAAACGAGTTTCAACGAAATTTATTCAAAATAATCGTGCCTGATCAGAATGTTTATATTCTAGATAAGTGGGTATGTTTGGTCGATTTTGTATTAAATGCGAATGATTCGTCGCTGTAACTCTCAAGAACTTGATGCACGGTATTCTCAATGCCATGCATCAGTTCTTCTGAATTATCTATATGTGTGGCAAACTCTCCGAATGGGGCAAATTCTAATGTTGGAGGGCTTAAAATTTGCCTTCCGAGTCTTTCTGCAGATCGAATGAACATGAATGCCTTTAGCGGTAAAACTATATTGCGAAACTTTTGTATAGAGACTTTACTTGGAGCGATTTCATACGAAACGATATGATTTTCTGCAATTGTAGAACCTTCTAAGTCAAATGCTTCCGAAATTAGAGACTTAGGATAAAGGTCTACTCGGTCTGCCACGCCATAAATAACGTAATCAATATTTCTTATAGTTACAGTCATTCGCATTTTGTAGTCGCCAATCATTTGAACACCGTTTGCTCTCTTTTGCGCAAAGTCACGGCTGAGGCCCTGAATGATAATGCTTAGCTTTGGAATAAATTGAGGTGCAACGGAGTTTTGTTCAATCCAGTGGCTAGCAAAGTCGTGCAAATGCGTATATTGCTCTTTATTTCGTGCAAAATATTCTCGCAAGAGGTCACGCACAAGAGAATAAACACTCGCGGCTCTATCCTCGTTCTCTTTCGGGCGCAGGCCTAGAATCCGCTTTACGTAAAATGAGTATGGCTCGTCCATTAATAGCTGCAAATCCGCCACGGAAAAAGATTTTGGCCTTGCGCTCAATGGAACGTGAACAAACTTGGCCGTTTTGGCCGTTTGCTTACAACGTTCGTTCGGGATTTCTAACGTAGGATTATATGTCCAGGGAAAATTTAGCAAACAACTATGCGGGCTTTCTGATTCATTGCAGGTGACGTAAACGTGGACGCAATCAGAATTTAAAATAGATTCGAGAATATAGTATTCGGTCGGAGCGCTATAGTCCTCGTAAAAATTGCTCGCAATTTCTCCGGTTATTGGCAGCTCACGTGATTTAGGTATCCACGTTTCGTTGTTCATGCTGGGTAAAAACGCAATATCGTACGCATCAAACATAAAAGCTGGTGTTTTAAAGAGTATGGGATTGGCGCCTTCACCGAATTGAGATTCAATAAAATACATGCTTAACAATTCACGAATTAGCTGCTGGTATTCAGGAACACTAACGTGCAAACGAGACGCTTTTTCTGCGTCGCCCTGCCAAGAGCCTACTATTGTATCGAAAAAATCTTTAGCAATTTCTATTTTTCCCCCTGAATTTTGCAACTGATCCAATACATCAGAATTTTCCAGTTCATTCATTACAATCTTTTTATGAGCAAAGATCATATCCTCTACGCTGAGTTCGTTAGAGAACAAGTAAGATTCTTCAGAAGTAGCCAGTGATTCGAGTTTATCTTTGTTGCAGTGCGCTGCCATATCATAAATCAACATGCCTAGCGTTGTCTGGCATAACATGTGACGGTCAACATATGGTATCCCTCGCATTTCTGCTTTGATCTTTTGCAAAATCGCATTGTTCCCTGAAATCACCGCGATTCGCGCATTTGGAAAATTGATTCGGCTTGCTTTTATCTTTTCTACAATCCAGTGTGTTTCATCGTTAAGTGTTTTAAACTTTATTCCCGATACATGAGGATTTTTTTGATCTTCTGCCATTCGAATTAAACCCAACCGCAAAAAGTTTGTTGCTTCGTTGCTTCGATGCTCAGCTTGATCAGTATGTTTAGTACAGCTCGGTGCCTGGGACTCGATTAAACTTGTTTCATGGAAACCCGCTAGGCTCTTGGCACCAACTCTTTTGACGATTGGGTGTATAGTTTGCATTGCAGCAAATTCTTGACGCATCACATTCAGCAACGGATCACGCGCATTTGGAAAAAAATCTAAAAATACGAAACGACTCAGGTTGTTGCTTAGGTAGTCATGAATGCAGTTTTGTATACTTGGCATGAAAAGGTTGGCAAAATAGTTCTCATTTAAAGGACTATTCAACGTATCCTTAATATTTTTCAACGGAGCTCCCTTAATACATTGCAGTGGGTATCCATGTTGCGCACAAAAATCATATGCGTTAATTAATTTGGCACACGACGCTGCCGAGGACATTTCAGCAGTTCGATATGTGGATAAAAACCTCTGTATGCGAGACGGTGGTTTGCAGTCACATGCAACATCCCACAACCATGCGCTCAGATGTTTGACTCTTGCACCATTTAGCATGTGGCGCAGAAAATTTGAAATTTCAACTTCATCCTGTACAATAACGGTGCAGTGCTGAAGTATATTCGCTAAGCTTTCATCGGCTCGCTCATAATTTAACTCTGGAGAAAAATGTCGCATACATATCGAGGAGAACCATTCGCGTGTGCAATTATACCCCTTCCATTAAATATTGCCCAATTTTCCCATCTCCTTATAGGGCACGTCCGGTTCTGTGGAGGGGCGCCCCCAGAAATGACGGCGTCTACTCTAGTGAGATCATATGGGCTATGATTTTGAAAACTTTCGAAATTTGGGTACAGTTAATTTTTGATGATATAATTCAGCTATTAAATAAATAAGGAGCTAACTATTTTGCCCAATAGAGAAAAGACGGCGCAGTCGTTCAAACTTTTTACATAGATATGACATTATTAGAAGCTTAATATTTGGGGCTGCTATCTTGCACTGTATTGGAATATTAATATTGTGTGAAGAATTTAAAATCTACTGCGTTGCCGCGTTTTCAAATTTTGTAAGCTGCGAGTCGAAAAACACTTTCACTGTACCAACGGGACCATGACGCTGCTTTGCGATTATTATGTCGGCCTGGTTGTAGACATCTCCCATATTTTTTTGCCAAGCAGCATGTTCCTCGGTTCCCTCTTTTGGCTCTTTTCTGCTTTCGTAATATTCTTCCCTGTAAATAAACATAACAACGTCTGCATCTTGCTCAATTGAGCCAGATTCTCGCAGATCAGCTAATTGAGGGCGCTTGTCATCTCTTTGTTCAACTGCACGCGAAAGCTGAGACAATGCCAATACGGGAACATTAAGCTCCTTTGCAAGAGTTTTTAAAGATCTTGTCACAGCAGAGACTTCTTGAACTCGGTTATCCGACATCTTTTTTGAGCCTCCGTCAATCAGTTGCAGGTAGTCTATGACGATTAGTCCAATGTCATGCTGCCTTTTAAGGCGACGAGCTTTGTTTCTTAGCGCGGCAAGGCTCAGCCCTGGCGTATCGTCTATTAGCATTTGTATGTCGCAAATATTACGACTAACGTCTACAAATTTTGGAAAGTCCTCTCGTCGAATTGCTCCGCGTCGAATCTTATCTGAAGATATGCCAGATTCACTGGCCAAAATTCTCATCGCGAGCTGTTCTGCTGACATTTCCAACGAAAAAAACGCAACAACCGCGCCTTCGATTTTGTTCGCAGAATTTGCTTTTGCTGCGTTAAATGCAATGTTCGTCGCTAACGCAGTTTTTCCCATAGATGGCCTTCCTGCTAAAATTAGCAAGTCAGATTTATGCAAGCCACCAAGCCAGCGATCTAGATCAATTAAGCCAGACGTTACACCAACAATGTGGCTGTCTCGTTTGAACGCTTGTTCTGCCGATTCGATTGCTTGCGTTAGAGCATCTCTAAACATTACTGCTGTCGATGTTGTTCCTTGCGTAACAAGGGAATACAGCTTGCGTTCTACTCCCTCCACAATTTCAACCGCCGAAGAATCCAATTCTGAGTTTCGGCACGCGTCTGTGGTTTCTTGAGCAATGTTCATTAGTTGCCGCCGGATAAACAAATCGTAAATTATCCGCCCATAATCTCCGGTATTCATTACAGAGATTACAGACGTCGTTAGATCTACAAGGTAGCCAGCCCCTCCTACGCTTTTCGTCATATCATTCTGGCTAAAAAAATCCTTGAGCGTGATTGGGTCTGCGACTTGGCTCTTATCCAACAGCGTCTGTATTGCTCGATATATATGACTATGCGCTGGATAGTAAAAGTGCTCTTCTCTCAAAAAGTCTGAGACGTACTCTATTGCACTGTTGTTCAACAGAATCGCGCCTAAAAGCGCTTGTTCTGCCTCTAGGTTGTGAGGAACAGATGCCTCTACAGATTTTTGAGAAATTAGCGCAGTTTGCTCGGGCATTGGCTTGGATAAACGACAGCGACGATGCTGAATTATACCCCTATTGGCAGAATGATTTTGAATTTTTTGCACAAAAACTCCGAACAAATGGAAGCTTTTAACGCGTGGGTGTTCAAATGCATTTTGTCTCGATTTTTGAAATGAAATATGACGAAGCCTATATAGGCTCCCATATGAAACACAGGATTGTTTTAGGTAAAAAACCCTGCAAAGCAAAGGTCATATCCTGTGTGTTTCATAGGGGACATTATACTATTAAGCTTCTACTCATGTCTGTCGATTCTTGCTTTTAAATTATGTTAAAATCCTAAGCTGGCGGATACAGGCATTAGTAGACTGTTAATACTTGGGCGCCAGCTATTCGATTGGTACTACACTTCACTGATCTCTCTGTCGCTCCGCATCAAGTGGATCTAACAACGCTTTTAGATCTGCAGCAAGTTCTCCTGCCCTCCAGTTGAAGTCCCCGAGCAAGCTTTTTATCTTTACTGATTCCTCCTGAGCTGTTCCTAACGTGTTGATAGCTAGCTCACGTAAAAATGTTCCATACTTTTGTAGCTCAGCCTTATGGGAGTACTGCTTCACCAATTGGTTAAACCTTTGTAGCCTCTCAAGATTGCGGGCACCCTGCCTCAATTGGTCCAACTCTTGTTGCCTTGCAACACTGCGGCCATCCTGCATCAATTGGTCCAACTCTTGTGGCCTTGCAATATTGCGGGCACCCTGCATCAATTGGTCCAACTCTTGTGCCCTTGCAAGATTGCGGGCACCCTGCCTCGATTGGTCCAACTCTTGTTGCCTTGCAAGATTGCGGACATCCTGCATCAATTGGTCCAACTCTTGTTGCTCAGCATTACGGGCTTGGTTCAACCTTTGTAGCTCTTGATCAAATCGGAACGCGCCCGGACCTTGCCCCGTAGCAAATGGTGGTAACTCGGACTGACTTTGCGCCGCAGCAAGTGTTTCTAGCTCCTCATCAACTGGTCCTAACTCAACAGGACAGTGATGTGTAAACACAAAGAGACGACTAAATCCCCCAATCAGCTGAGGAACCCCAGTAAATAACCCTGGATCTAAGCGAGTGGCCTCGAACAATGTTCGCAGCTTGTCATCGGGACTACCTTCAAGAGGATGCACTCTCAGGTACCTTAATTGTGCATTAACCATAACTTCTAATGAATCAATACCTTTGCCTGCTGGGCCAATCTTAGCTATTTTTGATCGAATCTTCGCAATCAACGTTGATATACTATTGCCTCTCTTATTGCCCATAATCTTGTTCATTCTCTGAATGGCTAGATCCTCTCTAACGTTATCTAATTCAACAGAAAGCCACTCTGTTGCAGAATGCCAATCCACGTCAGCTAAACACATACGTCCAAATTCAGCTCGAAGATCATCCAATCTTGTTCGTCTAGGCTTTCCTAATAAATCAATCTTAGCATTGAGATTCCTATACTGAATACGGAGCGACTCTCTACAATTATACCAAATCTCATAAATAAAATGACGGATAATATGCTATAGTCCTCCTAGGATGTTTTTCTTCTTCTTACGGTTGGATTATGGCAGGAGTTAGCAAGGCGATTGATGATGAATTG
>JAISCJ010000147.1 GCA_031265645.1 Holosporales bacterium
TTCATTTAATAAATAATTAAAACGATAAATATAAATAACGGGAGTAGGAGATGGCTAATACTGTTGTCAATTAGTGCATAGTCGCATTCATAAAACGCACAATATGTCAAACATTTGACGCAGTTCTAAATTTTTTAATCGCATTTTTGCTAGCAAATGCGCCATGTTCCAATCTTGAAATTTTTTTATTTCTTCTGTGGGCTTTTTTTCCGATTGCGACATGAGTTTTTACTTTAATAAGCTTAATACAGACGGGATAACGCTTCAGACCAAGCGCTACAAAATTCAGGTTCGCCTGCCGTTGGAACAAGTTATTAGTATTTCACTAATGTTTGTTCCATGGCAGCTCCAATATATTACTCAACTTTTAAGAAACAGAATAGACAAGCCTAATAGAATTTAAATATTTAAATTCAAATTGTACCCAAGCATTTTATGTGAGCATCTACAATTTTAACGTAGGCAAGGATCGTTGCATGCGACCCTTTCTGAATTTATAAAACTTTTTAAAGAGATTTGCCGGAGGTTGTTATGTTGAATGTAATAGAATCATCCCCACTTTTAGCTGTGAGCGTGGAAAAAGTAAAAAAGTATTTACGCGTGGAGCATGAGGAAGATGATTCTCAAATTAAGCTATTAATTGAAGCCGCAATGTCGTTTGTTGAGCAAGAAATTGGGCAGAGTTTGCTGACAAAAATTTTCAAAAAAGTAGGACGCGCCCAAGTAACAAGTGAGGGGCTCTGCCGCATTAATTTGCGCTATCCACCGCTTAACAAGGTTTTGTCTGTGCGCGAAATGTTGGATGGAGAGGTTACTCGACAGGTTAGACGGTTCGTGGTTGAGTGGGAAAGACGCATTCCATCTGTGCTTATGGCGTCGTCTTCAAAGACGTTTGAAGTGGTGTACCAATGTGGATTTGGAGACAAAACGTCGGATATTCCCGCATCAATTAAGCAAGCAATATTGACGTTGGTCTCAGACATGTACGAGAGACGAGATAACTGCCCTCTTATGAATTCCGCAGCTAAGCTCTTGCTCGCACCATATAAAATTCAGGATTTTATATAATTTTTTTTTAAAAAAAAATAAACGAGGGAAAATATCATGATTAGTCTAGCACTATTGAATGAGCGAATTATTTTATTGTTTAAGCAAAGTTTTGCAGATGATGACGGAAAAGTGGTTGTGCGAGAAGTTTTTTCTATTCCTTGTTGGGCGTGTCTGGAGCCTGTCCACAGGATTTCGCCGAAAATTCAATTCGTCAGCTCTGGTAAAAATCCTGCTGCACCAATGTTCAAAGTATATGTGCGCGCCACAATCGCTTGCCCAGAAGAGGTTCCAGGGGAAGATCGACAGGCAAAAGTAAACGCGCTACGCTGGAGGCGTAAGGAGTACGAATTGCTCTGTCCATTCTCAGCATCGGACAGGACAAGGCGCTTTAGGGAAGCCTTATGCATTGAAGGGGGAAGATGATGGTGGATTTTGGCATTTTGTCTGCGATCAGGAATTTAATTCGTTCTGAAAAGATAGGCAGCAATTATGGGTTATCGCCAAAAAGCGTATACATAATGGAGCCAGAGGTCGCGCCCAGTGAATGGCCTGCGATTTTTTTGGAACTGGAAGAATCATGGAGCACAGGTCGAAGGCCTGGTGTGGGGTCTGTGTCGTTGAAAATCTCGATTTTGAGTAATAGTTCTGACGGCGTTGAGGCGTTAGACATCGCCACGCAAGTTCGCCACTTGATTGATGGTGCATCTTTCGAAGTGGACGATTCGTACGAGGCGACGTTGCGAATGAATTCAAGCATCATGGATATGAAAAAAGTGGCTTCAGCTCCACGCAAAGTCGAGCAGTTTTATGAAGCATTTGTTCAACACATTGTATTGGAACGAGCCGAGGATTCTGCTAAATAGGGGGAAATCATCGTCTGGGTTTTTACAATAGTTGATGTTTAATCAAGTAGTGGTAATTTCTCTTACGTCATAAAATAAGTCAAAAAAGTACATTTCGTGAAATTGCATCGAATGAGGGGGTCGCTGTGTTTTGCTTAAGTGCGTGTCATGACTTTTTTTATGTACTTTTTAGAATGAGAGAAAAGTAAATGGGTATTTTTTTTAGGAAAAAAATAATATGAATTTAGGAAAAATATTTATAGCAGGTTTTTGCTGTATGAGCGCAATGGAATACGGCTATGCCTCGAGGTCTGACTCTGATGATGACTGGATAAGCGTTCACGATGATTCGGCACCAAGCGTTCACTATGATCCAAGATATAGAGTTATTAGCCCTAATCCTGAAACAGAGTGGGACAATTGTGAATTAGAGAGTTTACGCGAGCATGTACGTAGGATTCAAACGGATATAGCTCGTTTAGACCATAAAATTGATGCAAGAAACATTATGATGAATACAACTGAACGATTTTCTCTACTAGAGAGTCATATCACAGAATTAACCGCCAAACTAAGGCGTGTTCAGTATGATTCTTCTAGAAGAGAAGAACTAATCGAAAAACAGCAAGAGTCTCTACTCAAGATGTTTTTAGATTTTAAAGAGGAAGTTGCAATTTTTAAAGTTTTTCGTGAAAACACAGGACAACAGTTGAAAATAATTCAGTGCAAACTTCCAACTAGTAGTAAATTCTCGGAATATGTTGACTTAGTTGCTGAATACAGGCGGCGTGTAGAAGGGCAATCTGAGAAGGTAGCAGCTCAATCAATGCAGATAGTTGGTTTATCTAAGCAGATAGCTAGTTTATCGACGCAAATCGCGGCTCAACCAACGCAACTTATTGGTCTAAGTGAAGATGTGGCGGCCCAATCTACGCAGATATCTGATTTGTTTGCGCTCGTAAACGGTTTGAAGACGCAGTTGAGTCACCAAACCTCTGACGAACTGGAAACAAAAACGAAACTAGCGGATCTGTCTATGCAGGTCGCGGCTCAATCTCTGCAAATATCTGATTTATTGAAGCAGTTGTCTTTACAAACAACTTCTGCAAATGATTAACATTTTAGCATTTCATCTTCTATGAGCGCACGTAAAAAAATGTGATGTTTGAATTGTAATGCATGAGGGGGGTGTCAGTAGAGGGGGGCAGAAATAAAAGCCCCCTTTTTGTGAAAATATACGTAAAATTTAGCGTGGCATTTTGCAATCATGTCCTGATTTTTTTTATATGCACGTTGACGAAGAATGAATGTAGAGAGGCAACATTTTTTAATAGGAGGAATTATATGAATTTGGAAAAAATGTTTATAGTTAGCTTTTGTTATATGAGCACAATGGGATGCAGCTCTCATTCGACGAGCTCTGACGATGAAAAAGGTGAGTTCCCATGGAACGCACATTTTAGTGCAGTCACTCCTACTGAATATAATGAATTTTTAGCTCAGTGTATGAAACAGAATGATGATAATAAAAGACGATTCCACGAATTAAATGAAAAATTAAATAAGTTAGAAATTAACCTTAATAGGCAAGAGTCGGATGCTTCTGCGTTGCGCGTAAAAAGCAAGTCTGAGCTGAGTAAGGCTTTACAACACCTAGATGAGATCATACATCCAATGCGCGAAGATTTGTCTCAATTTAATCAAATTAAATCCCATCTGGTAAATCTCGACGCTTTTTCAACAGAGACTAGGCTTACATGTAGTAAACTTAAAGATTTTCAGACGTTGACAGAGACGCGGCTTGATAAAATTTGCAAGAAACTTCCGAGTCGTGCGCAAGTTTTAGAAACAATCAAGTCTATTGAAACATATACACAACAAATTCAAAGTCAATCACAACAAATAGATGCTCAATCGAAAGATAATGCTAATATGGCAACACAGATAGCTGCATTCTCTGATCAGATAGCTGTCCTGTTAACGCAAATAGCGGCTCAGTCGAGTCACATCGCTAGTCAATTTGACCAGGCGACTATCCTGTCGACGCGGGTTACGGATTTATTCCAGCAAACAACAGATTTGAGGGACCAGTTGCTTGACAAAAAGCTTGAAGATGCGGATTTCCAATATCGTACGTTGGTTCACGCTGGTTTGATTGAGGCTCAAGCTAAGCGGATCGCTAACTTAGAAAAGCAAATAGCAGAGTTGAGAGATCTGTTGCATACAACAGAGTTGGGATGTCAGTCACGTACAGCAGGGGTCAACGACGATTTTAAAACGGAAGTAAAACGTATTCATGATTTGATTAGTGGCTTAGATAATAATGTAGATATATTGATGGATCATTTATGTGGAAGAGCTTAAAATTTGTCTGTACAAAGGGTCATATCTTGGGACTGTTGAAACCTATCGTCGACAGCGTCGTCAAACCCTTGGTTTTCCGATGGATCTGTTCCCGAATTTGGATAGGTTTCAACAGTCCCATATTAACGATTAGGTCCCATTATAGCTAAAATGGTGCCGGTTAGGTGGAGCGAGCCTGTGTGTTTCAATTTGGATATTTATACCATGCGAGATTGCCGGCACAGGAAGAAAAGTCACTTTCGTGAATTTACACTGGGAAGATGTGGATCCACGAATTGCCATGAATTATAAGATGTGCTCTTATCGGCAGGCGGGGAAACAATGTTTTTAAAGGAAATGATATGAATTTAATCAAAATATTTACTGTAAGCGTCTGCTGTGCGAGCGCGATAGAATGTAGTAGCGTTTTAGATTTCACTCCTAACGTTGGTGATCAAAACACGCAGAATCAAACACAATCTGGCATAGATGTATCGCAGCCGTCGGGTAATTCGAAATTTGTTAAAGTTATTACTGAATTTGGGGAAGACAATCAACGTGAAGATTATGTCCCAGTTCGTCTGCTGGAGTTGCTTTATGGTTGGTCCCCATCACAGATGGACGCTATGCCAACGTTGGAAGCCAAGTTGAAGGCTGATCTGAGTACTTTTTTATTTGTTCTGGAAGCGTGTGCGCAATACGATCCTGCAACGAACCCACAGGTGGATGCTGCACCAGACCAGCCTGCAACGAACCCACAGGTGGACCTCGTGCCGTACGGGTGCTAGCAATAAGCTCGGCAGTTGTTGAATTTACTAGGTGGCTGAGGATTTGGGGGGGCCCTCCTCGACCACCAACTTCAGAATAGCAAGATATGTTTAATAAATCGTTTACAGGTATAGTTAAACATTACTTTAGGAGATACAGTATGCAAACAGAACTAACTTTGAGTATTGGAGGCATCCCGCCAATGTCTGCTCGCGGATGTACACAAGAGTTGACGGCAATTCCACAGGGGGAATTTCGTAGGACGATTGGGGGAGAGCTTATATTCGTAGGCAATCTGGATCACAAGTACAAGTCGACTATTCGCTGCCAGGATCAAGCGGTTATTGCGACAGAAGGGCTGCGTGTTGGAGATGTTGTGCATGTAGGGTGCATTCAATCACTTGGGCAAAAAATTAATCCGGATGAAAATTCGATAACGCTGAGCCGCTCTGCTGTTTTGCATTCGATTTATGTAATGAATGATAAAAATGAGCAATATAAAGAATTTTCAAGTGATTGCCGGACAATTACGCTAAATGAGCCGCATGGCGTCCTTTTTGCGTTTTTTCGGCCAGAACTGAAAATGCGCGTTACTTCATTTACGCTGACTATGGACGAATGGAAGATGAAATCGGGATGGACTTTAGAACTTAATGAAGTATAAGGATGCAATCTTGTTTTATTGTTAATGTTTGGAAATTTGGGCGTTTGAAAATTTGCGTTTAGTGATGATTGAAAATAAATATTTTCATTATTAATTCAAAAATAACGATTTATGGGTTGCACTATTAATGTTTGGGAGCGCATACTGAGATAGTGGTGTGTGGCCCAGCCAAAAACCCCAGATTTGGGTGGGTGGGGGTTAGGGATGGCGTTAAATAGCACAAAAACACTAATAAAGAGTTAATACCTCAAATTTTCTACTCTTGGTTTTTTTCGCACTTATGCAAACAGTGCATCCCGCTCTACTAAACATCTTTTCCTAACGAGGCCTATTCAACCAAGGCATTGCAAGGACGACGCATAAAGTGTAAATCTGAAATATTGAGGGCTGTTTAGGCTAAGAATTTCATGAAGCTATCACGATATTTTCTTCCAACGTTGAGGGAAGATCCTGCGGATGCACAGGTGTTGTCCCACAAGTTAATGCTTCGCTCCGGCATGATTCATCCAACTTGCCATGGGATTTACTCTTGGTTGCCGCTTGGTTTAAAAGTCTTGGCGAAACTTGAACGCATTATTGCTGACGAGCAAGATAAAGCTGGTTGCCACCGCATATTAATGCCAACAATTCAGCCTGCAACTCTTTGGCGGGATAGTGGTCGCTATGACGACTACGGAAAGGAAATGCTTCGAATAAAAGATAGGCATGGGCGCGATATGCTGTATAGTCCGACGCACGAAGAGGTTGCAACGGATATAATGCGCCAGTTCCTAAAGAGTTATAAGCAAATGCCTTTAAATGTTTATCAGATCGGCTGGAAATTCCGCGATGAAATTCGTCCGCGTTTTGGTGTTATGCGCGGACGGGAATTTCTCATGAAGGATGGCTATTCATTTGATGTGACTAAGGATGCGGCCGTTGCTGCGTATAAAAAAGTGGTGATTTCTTATCTGAAAACTTTTGAGAGGATGGGATTAAAGGCAATTCCGATACGTGCCGATTCAGGCGCAATTGGCGGCGACCTTAGCCATGAGTTTCACGTCGTTGCGGATACTGGCGAGAGCGAAATCTTTTACGATTGCGAATATGATGCGCTATCGGCGAATACGATGAGTTTTGACGATATTGAGCGAATTTATTCTGCTGCTGACGACAAGCATGATCCAGCAAACTGCCAGATCCCCACTGAAAAGCTTCGAACCGCCAGAGGAATAGAAGTTGGGCACGTTTTTTATTTCGGAACAAAATATTCGAAAGCGATGGGACTTTCGGTTGTTGGACGCGATGGCGAAGCAATTTTCCCCGAAATGGGTTCTTACGGAATTGGGGTTTCGCGCCTGGTCGCTGCAATAATTGAAGCAAATCACGACAAGAACGGGATCGTTTGGCCTGCGTCCGTTGCACCGTTTAAATTTGGCATAATAACCGCGAGTTGGCAGGATCCCTCTATTGTCGATATTGCAGAAGATTTGTATCAAAAAATGATCACACGTAATGTTGAGGTTGTTTACGACGACAGAGAAGAGCGAGCTGGAGTAAAGTTTGCGGACATGGATTTGATTGGCATTCCTTTTCAAATTGTTTTGGGTGCGAAGTGCAATGATGGCATTTTCGAATGGAAAGACCGTCGAACTGGAGAGCGCATGGATTTAACATTGGAAGCTTTGTTTAATAAAGTCGATGAAAATGACGATTGCAAAAACTTTGTCAAAAGGTAATGAAAACAGGCTTTTAGTTCGTCCTACAAGAGGGCGCATTACTCAGGCAATATTTAATGTTTTGCGGCATCGATTTTTAGTGAATTGGTGCGAAACGGACGTGTTAGATGGATTTGCTGGAACGGGGGCATTCGGCTTTCAGGCATTAACTTTTGGCGCACGGTATGTCGCATTTGTAGAAAAGAATTATTACGTCGCGTCGCAAATCAGTACGCGTGCGACAAACCTTGGGTTGCCTGAAAGCTCATACAAAGTTTTCAATACTGACATCATGCAATTTTGTACATTATCGCCATTTCAAGTCATATTTGTAGACCCGCCATATTTCAAAGGGCTTGCAATTCCTGCTGTGAAAAATTTACTTCGGAGCAATACGACAAGCATTTTCGTCGTAGAATGTGCGTCGAAAGAATCTTTAGACGTGCAAAATGAGCTTGATGTGGAAAGTTCTCTTTCAAAAGAAACCGAAAAGGTTTACGGAAATACATCTGTTTTATTTTATACAGGTGTGTAATTTTCGTGAAGGATCGCACTTTTAGTTCGGATTTGATTTTCGCCCTAACGCAATCACGAACATTTCTGCAGAATCTTGCCGGCTCGATTCGGGCTTAAAGTGAACTACCTTAGAAAATTTGCGTTTTAATTCATTCAAAATTTGAGTTTCTGTTCCTCCGCGCAGAACCTTGGCAACCATGCTGCCTCCTGAGCGCAAAACCTGGTCACAAAAGTCCGCTACGTGTTGCACTAAAACGGTGATTCGGACTGTGTCTACTGCGGGAATTCCGCACGCAGGTGCAGCCATATCGCTGAGAACAACGTCTACATGCTTTCCATTTAACCGTTCCAACAAAATATCTACTGTTGATTGTTCGGTAAAGTCTCCTTTTATAAATTCTACGTTACCGATTGGCGCGACGTCCTGCAAGTCTACTCCGATGACAATGCCGTCGGATGCTCGCTCTGTTACTACTTGCAGCCACCCCCCTGGGGCACATCCCAGATCGACGACAACTTGTCCTGGCTTTAATAATCTAAATTTTTTATCAATTTCCCTTAGCTTATATGCTGATCGCGACCTGTATCCATCGGCTTTAGCTTGGAGCACATAAGGGTCGTTCAACTGTCGCGTAAGCCAGGCACGAGATGAGTTTGAGCGTTTCTTTTTATCCTTCAGTGTAACCATCGTTTCGGGCAATCAAGGGCATTGTATTTCGAGTTAAACAAATAAGCTATCCAAACACAAATATGATTACGATTCATTTGGTAAAATGTTAAAAAAAAATATTTCATGGTGCTGTAAAAACTTTTCACCCAGGCTTGTCAATCTATTGTAACGAAAATTAGCTGAAACTCTTTGCATTTGTGCCACCAAACGGTAAGAATGCAACAGGGCCACTAAAAGATGCTAACTCATGAGGAAGTTGTACTACTATCCACTATGTGCATTTTCGCGCACTGCGTTGATTTTATTGGCAGAAAAAAAATTAGATTTCTCTATCGAAGTCACGCGCTTTTGGGACAGAAACGGCCCATTACTAGAGCTAAATCCTTTTGGACGTTTGCCTGTTTTAATTGACTTAAACGGTTCAACAATTTCAGGTACATACGCAATCACAGAGTACTTGGAAGACGCCTACGACAATATTCGACTGCTGCCAATCGACATAGCAGAGCGCGCAGAAGCACGACGTATATTTCAATGGATGCAAGAGGATTTTTCGGCAGATGTCACGGTTCCGCTCGTTTTTGAGAAGGATATAAAGCGATATTTCCCGCAATCTTCGCCGTCTTCATCCGCAATAAAACAAGTGAAAGAAGCGATTGCCGTATACTTTAAGCTTATTGAGGGATTTGTCTCTCGACGGAATTGGCTTGCCGGAAACACGCTATCTATCGCGGACATTGCTGCAGCGGCTCACATATCCGTGTTGGATTACCTTGGTGCAATTTCATGGGCACACTTTCCCGTTGTGAAGGAATGGTACATGCGCATTAAATCTCGCCCCAGCTTTAAACGTGTCCTGACTGACCGCGTTCCAAGCATTCAACCAATATCACACTACAGTAACTTGGATTTTTAGCATGGTTGGCGAAAAACTACATGGGAATGAGTTTACAGAAAAGGACTCATTGATTAATACATCTAGCACAGAATTAAGAAAACTTATCGGGCTGTATACCACCGAACAATTGGCGCAGGTGTACTTATTTCACGGCGATTACGAAGAAACAGCCGAACTCTTGGCGGCGCATGTATTAGCAAACAGCACCCACCTGGCTGAGGATTTTGTCGCAAAACACATTAAAAATCGGACGTTCCCGAATTTTCACTGTGTTGAATCAGAAAATCACGAAATTACAGTGGAAAAAGCGCGAGAGCTTTCTACCTTTCTGCAAGACACGCCAACGTTGCAAGGATGGAGGGTTGTTATAATAAGAAATGCTGAAGCGCTGAATGTATCTGCTAGCAATGCAATTCTGAAAAATATGGAAGAATTGCCCGAAAAAACAACGATGATTTTGCTCGCTCAAACGTTGTTCAACATAAAGTCAACAATTTTATCGCGTGCGCAAAAAGTATATTTTTCATATAAATCGTCACCAACGGAGATTTTTATTGGAAAAGATGCTCGTGCTAAGGAATGGATTACGACGATTGAACGCGTACTAAAAACGAAGGAAATTCCTCCAAAAGAAGTTGTCGATGCAGTTGCAAATGAAGCACAAGTGTTCGCAGAAGTTGTGAAATATTATCTGTACACGCAATGCATGAAAGATATAAGGCGTGCCCGAATTTTCAGCCATAAATATGACGAAGTCGCAGAATTCGCCAGCCTTGCAACGGGAAAATTTCTTTCACCTGCACATTTCGCTTTTGCAATATTTAGTGTATTAATTAAATGATTTGATTAGATTTCGAATGAAAAAACTTGTTGAGTTTGTCCCAACTTATTCGCGCTAAGGTAAGCTTACGCGACAATAGCCCGAAGGGAAGCTGACGATGCCCCGATATAAAATTACATTAGAATACAATGGAAGCTTCTTTTGCGGTTGGCAACGTCAGCATTCCGATGCGGATGTGCGTGAAGATTCTAAACAAGCGAAAAATTGCACCTGCTCCACACGCAACCAGCACAGCGTTCAGGGAGCGTTAGAGCACGCATTGCTAAAAATCACAGGTAACTCCGTGCTGGTAGAGGGGGCTGGACGAACAGACGCAGGAGTCCATGCATTTGCGCAATGTGCTCACTTTGACTTAAACCTTCCAATTGAGCCACACCGACTCATTGGAGGGCTAAATTTTTACACGAGTCCGCACGCTTGCGTGGTTCTAAAGGCGGAATTTGCTCCATCAGATTTTCATGCGCGCTTTTCCGCAACCTCGCGGGAGTACGTGTATAAAATAAATAATCGACGTCCTCCGCTGGCATTGGATCGAGGACGAGCTTGGCACGTTCCTCGCGCGTTAGATGTCGATAAAATAAAAACCTATGCGCATGATTTTTGGGGAAATCATAATTTCAATGCGTTTCGATCGTCTGCATGTCAAAGCAAAAATCCCAGAAAAACACTTGATATGTTTAATGTTGTAGAAACGAATGAAATGATAGAATGCCATGTTAAGGCTCGTTCATTTTTACACAATCAAGTGCGAATTATGGTCGGAACGCTTGTTTGGATTGGACTTGGAAAATATGAGGGAGACGTGATTAAGCAATTGCTAAATAGTGGAGAACGAACCGCATCTGGGCCAACAGCTCCGGCGCATGGACTATACTTATCCGCAGTACACTACGCAAACCACGAGTTTAGCAACAGGCTTATTTCTGACGTATCAGAATAATGGTGTTTTTTATATGACTAACCGTAATCGATGCAAATACAGTTTATACACTAATTTTGTTCCAATTCTTTTTCTTATAATGAAGTTTTTCGGACAATGTTATGAATAGCGAAACGATCAATTCAATAGTTACAGTAGCGTTGTGCAATATTGTCTTTTCGTCGTCTTTTGCATGCTTTTTGCGAAACAAGTGCGTCCCGATTATTTGGGCGTTTACGCAAGTCCTGGTCATATGCGCAAGTCTCGATGCATTGTACGTTTCTGCGTTTGGCGCTTTG
>JAISCJ010000126.1 GCA_031265645.1 Holosporales bacterium
ATTCGGTGTCAACTCGATAAGACTCAGCAGATAATGCGTGACAATCTGGTTGAGAGTGTATGTAAGGATGATTCTCCAAAGCTTTCGACGGACGCTATGGAGTTTCGTTCTACTGCAATTCGGGATTCTACACCGTGGAATCAGTTTTGTTCGTGTCTTTCTAGTTTGTTTAGCTAGCTAGACTCCAGCGCGTCTAGCATGACTGTGAATGCTGTTATGCTAGCTGGGGTTACGGATGGGCAGCTTTTGTATTTTTTGTTCGACATCTGCCATTTCGGTCTCGATGGCATTTCGGATGTTTATGTCGCTCCTAGTGTCATCAAGTTGCTTTTTTATGAGTAAATCGTAGTATTCTATTTTTTCAGTGTTTGTTATGGAATCAAAAACTTTTGCGAATATTCTGCAGAGCAAGAGCAATGATTCTACACGATTGAACTTTGTTGCAATGTCGAATGCCGTTTGGTGTCGCCATCGCGTTCCGCGTTTAGCGAGGATGTGTGCCATCTCTGTACGCATATTTTCTGGAAGCGAGTCTATTCGTGCCACGATTTGCCTAAGTAGGATTGGCTCGTTCAATGATGCAGCATAGTGCAACAGTGTGAATCCCTCAAACGCAGGATGGGCAGCAGGTTGTCCGTCTTGCGCAATAATTGGCATTGCGCCTTGTGGATCAAATTCCTGCAAATTGTTCATTAGAGATTCGAACAATGTGCTTTTGTCGTATGGTAAGTAGCTCAGCAAAGAAAAGTTTTCCAACCCTTTTTGACAAAGGAGTACGTTGTTTTCCCAACTCACCTCGTAGTCAAATGGGAAGAATGAGAAGAGTTTCGCAAGTAAGGTATTTAATTCTGATTCATTATATTTAACGTGATTGTGTGAACACGAAACGAAAAAGTAATCCAGAAATGTTGCATCAAATAAATTTTCGACAACGCGTACGGCATTTGTCTTTGTTGTTACATC
Source organism: Holosporales bacterium (assembly GCA_031265645.1). GTDB lineage: Bacteria > Pseudomonadota > Alphaproteobacteria > BNTO01 > BNTO01 > JAIRNK01. The sequence continues at coordinate 964 of JAISCJ010000126.1, forward strand.
TATGTTTGCATTGCAAAGACAATCTACAATTTTCTCAATATACGGGATTTGATTTTGACTAATTGAATGCATAGTTGCGACATTAATGCTTGGCATACGTAATATTCCGCCAAGGATTATGGCTAACGCACTTTCTGGTAAGATATCCTTATTTTCTAATATTTGCGTAGTCACTTCTGAATTTCTGGCTAAAGGGTACGCGTAAAGAAACATTTTGTCTTGAAGCGAAATATTTTTGGCAATTAACTCTTTCGCGTATTCCCAACCATATAGCCCAACTTGCAACGCAATATTTTTTCTATCCACGCACTCTCCCAGTTTATCAAATTCTCTCGTGTTTACGATGTCTGCAAAGGATTGCCAATTCCCATGTTTCACTGCGGCAAGAATTCTAATTTCGTCAATGGAATTAAGTTTAGAAAATTTCATGGCATGTTGAAGGTCACAACACCATTGACACGGTGTTCCGTCATCCAACGTTCCGTCACGACATAACGGGTTATCGCACGTATTACAATTATCCCCGTTTTCTATGGCAAAAAATCTTCCTTCTGGTGTCGATTTTTGAATCGATAACGCGTCGCTGAGAATTGGAGGTTCGTCTAATTTGATATAACCTTTCTGTGTAGGCTCAGAATCAAGATTCTGGAACAGAAGATCTAATGGCTTTGTTGATGCAGCGTCGTTCGATAAAAATGTCCTTCGCATAGCTATCGGATATACACCTTTTGGTAGATCGAAGAGCATTTTTAAAGCAAAATTAAGCCATATTTTCAGTTCAGTATCGGTGTCCTTCCCTATACCAAACGCATGTCGCCTAAAATAATAGTTTTGCAAGTCTATCTCAGATTTCAGGGCATTTGACCATTTGCTAGCGCCAACCCTCATAAGATGAATTAGCTCATTTTGTCTATTTTCAATAACAAAAGTCTCTGTGCGTTTGTTTTTTGATTCCGGTCGCGTGATTGAGGCTTTTGCAATAGGTCTATCTACTGAAATGGGAAGCAGTCCGATTATTGTCAATATTTCATCGCCATTCGACCAATACGTAGATGATGTCGCTTCATTCCATACAGCGACATATGTAGATACTATGTCTACTATTAATCTCTGGTCATTAACTAAACTGTCTATTGATAAGTCTGTCGAGGTTCCACTAAAAACGGTGGATCCAAACCCATTTCGTATGAGCACAGCGCAAGCCTTAAGTATACTCTGCTTAAAATCTCGATACTGTTTAAATAAATGCAAATTTTCGTGTACGGCATTGTGAATCATTCCTGATGATAGCATTGGATAAAAAATTTTTGAAAAATCCGCATCAGTTGCGTTCATGATGCTAAAATTGTGATATGCACCATTAAATATTACATCGGCATGACCATAAAGCATACGATAAAAGGCATGTGTAGATTCGTGCACCAAATAATCGCTAGTTGAGGTGGATTTCAGCTGCAAATGAAGCATATTACCATGTGCAAACATGGCATTTCCTTGCTTAAAGGATTCGTAATTAGGGTCTGTTTCATCATATCGCTCCGGAATGAAAGTGACCGTTATGCTTGTATATCCGTAACAAAACGCATGCTCTTTACAATTGTTTATTATGCTCATAGCGAGTAGTGTCATGATTCGTTGAAATCCTGTGCTGTTGCCCAACATTTCATGGAGCATTTGCATGAATTTCGCTTCTTCTTCTTGGGACAGGTGCTCCAAGTTAAATAGCCTATTGGCATTACGGGCAACACATATTTTTGCCAGCTCCTCTATTTTGTTCTCAGTTAGGTCTGAAAATCGATGGTCTTCTGCGCCATTGCTGTCTTTTTTAAATGCGCGCTTGCTGTCTTTTTTAAATGCGCGCTTGCCGTATTCCTTTAACAAATCTCTTAAATTTTCGAAATTAAGTGGTTGGCCCGTATCTTCAATCTGTACTGCGACTTGTTGTGGGGTAGTAGGTAGAGAATCTTCAGCATATTTTAATATTGATGGCCATGAAATATCTAGATGTATTACCCCTTTGCAATCCTTGTAAAAACCTAGTTTATCGCCAAGCCGCCTCAATAAAAACATGCTTGCGACGTAGGAGCGGTGCATTTCCGATGGGTTGAATAAAATGTTTTGATTGTCTGCTACGAGCTCGTCAAGTTGTTGTTGATTTTGTTCGTAAAATTGTTTGGCTAGTTCACAATATTTTTCGACTGTAAAGCAACGTCTATCTTTTGAGACTGGATTTAGTTGGATGCGTGAGGATGTTCGGACGA
>JAISCJ010000092.1 GCA_031265645.1 Holosporales bacterium
CGATGGCCGACCTGCGACAGAAGACGATAAACGATTATAACAGCGAGATGACAGTTGCACGTGAAGAAGGGTTGGCTGAGGGTGAAGCTATCGGTATTGCGATCGGTGAAGCCAAAGGGCTTGCTCTTATGAAAGAAACCGCACGTTCAATGCTTGCAGAGGGCATGTCCCCGGAAGCCGTTAGCCGATGCACCAAGCTTTCAATTGAAGAGATTATATCACTACATGAATAGGCCACAATTATTAAAATTGTTTCAGCACATTTCCTTGCCTTGTCCTGCCGTTTTATAAACCAAGTGCAACAGGTAATACAGAGCTACCAGAATACTATGCCGAAACCTGTTGAGGGGCCTGCGACTGGATCAGGTGGCGAATTGCCACTTTTTTTACACGTCGTGGATCCGCATCAAGAATTTCAAACTCAACACCTTCCGCATGTGCAATCAGCTCCCCTCGCAACGGAACCCTTCCAGCAAGCAATGTTATTACGCCTCCAACTGTGTCAACATCCTCGTCTTCGTGGTCTTTCAGCCAGTTTATTTGCTGACCACAGATCTGCTCTAGCGATTGGTTGAGTTCATCGAGCGTAGTACTTGCGTTTAACACTATGCAATCGTTAGATATTTCCAGCGGATTATTATCCCCGTGGTCTTCGGCGTACTGTATGTCTCCAATAATTTCTTCTATTAGAGACGCAAACGTCACGAGCCCTTCTACGCCACCATATTCATCCACGACAACAGCCATGCGGTGCCCAGTTTCGCGCATTTGGAGAAGCAAATCCAGAGTTCGCATTGTGGGCGCAATGAAATTGACTTCTCGTAAAATTGACTTTAGTCCCGTTCGTGTATGTCCATTCATCCACACAACGATATCTTTCAGAGAAAGGACCCCTATGATATTATCGACGGTGCCAGAATACATTGGTATTTGCGACACACCAGAATTTACTAATGTTGCAATGATCTCGTCCTGACTTGCTGAAATTGAGGCGGCGATGATATTGGCGTACGGAATCATCACATCTTTCGCTGTCAAATCTTTCAAGCTCAGCACATTGCTTAACAACAAACGTTCGTCTGTTCCGATCGAAGATTCTCCTTCAGAATCTTCCTCAATAAGCTCTTCAATGGCGTCTCGCAATGATGTATCAGACTCTTTGCGCAAACACCAACGCCAAGCCCGCTTGCAATGGCATGCGGTTCTCTGCCAAAACTTACGTTTTTCAGGGGTATCTAGTGATTTATTCATAAACTCTGCATAAGGTTAGTATTAACTTTTAAACGTGGGATAAAAACCGCGTACAACATTGTTAAATTTCATCAAATGCCTGATCATAAGGATTCTGAATATCGAATTTTTGCAGAACCATAGCTTCTACTGACTCCATGAGAAACGCTTCACTTTCGTTTTCGTGGTCGTATCCAAGCAAATGCAAAATTCCGTGTGTCATAAGGTGAAAAACACGATCCATAAATTGGCACTTTAACGTCTTCAACTCCCTTGATATGGCACTGTACGATAAAACAACATCACCAAGCAAATAAACTTTAGCGGGCATTGTGGACCTCCTCGTTTTATTAATCAAACCGCTTGTGTTCACGTCACGAACCTCATAATGCTGAGTATCTTCTGCATGAATTCCGGGACGCAAAAAAGAAAGCAAGGGAAATGAGAGTACGTTAGTTGGACTGTTTTTGCCACGATATTGAGCGTTGAGTTGCTGTATTACCGTATCGTCCGTTAGTAAAAAACTTACCTCAGACCGCGGAACCCAATTCGTCGCTTCAAACGTCGCAAAAGCGCATTCATTTGCAACCTTCTGCCAATCTCTAGCTGAAGCTAGTGTTAGCCATTGGTCGCTTTCTATATCTAATTTGCAAAAACTCATACGACCCTTTGTTGCATTGATATTTGTCACTTGGATAATTGTGACAATTTCGCCTATAATCCATCATATCAAATGTTTCGTAAAAAAAAGGTTTTCATGGCAGGCTCTGTAAATAAAGTTATATTAGTCGGAAATCTTGGTAAAGATCCAGAAATAAGAATGACTCAGGATGGTGGAAAATTCATTTCGTTTACTATTGCAACTAGCGAATATATGAAGGACAAAAACACTGGAGAACGGAATGAGCGCACTGAATGGCATCGCATAACAGTGTTTAACGAGCACATTGTTGAAGTGGTAGAAAAGTACGTGAAAAAAGGAACCAAGGTTTACCTGGAAGGGCAGCTTCAAACTCGAAAATGGACAGATCAGCAAGGAATTGATCGCTATTCGACCGATGTTATTATCCCACGCTTTCGCGGAACGTTAGTCTTGTTAGACAAACTTGGAGATCACGCTTCTGCGGTACCGTCAAGCAGTAACGCCCAAATAATTGATGATTCTGTCCGAGAAAGTGTTAGTAGTGACATATTGGACGACATTCCGTTTTAAGCTTTGTAAATTCATCTCTGGAACAGATCAAAACATGTTTGGTTGACAAAATGATGCAAATCAAGACATCAGCCAGACATGTCCAGAAAGTTACAATCGTTCCGTCCATTAGGTTCCTTGCCTCCCTGGAAATTAGGTGTGTTAAGCTTCGTTAGGAAAATATGTTTAGTCGAGCCGGCAGTGTTGCACGTTAGTATCAACGCGAAAAAAGCAAGAGGAGAATTTTTGAGTCTTTAACTCTTTTTTAATGTTTTTGTGCTATACAAGACCGTCCCTAACCCCCACCCACCCTGGGGTTTTTTAGCGGTGGCGCCACACATCTCATCACAATCATCCCCCAAAAAAGTTAACAATGCAACCTACTCACCACATTTTTCCGCATACTATTTTTCAGTATGTGGCACAAAAACATCATTGCGTTCACATCTTTTCTTCTTGATATTTTTTAGAAAATTTTCATAACGACCCCTAACATAAAGCAGTTAATAGGTTGCACTTTGCGCTCACTAACTCCAAAGATGGAGGCAACTGCTTTTGTAATTTTTTCAGCATTTGCGCACTCGGCCAAAACTGTGTTCTTCCGACCAAATGCTAGACAATATTATAATTCGTAAAATATACTGTAGTGTCGGGACGTGAAGGATGAGCGTGAATGATCGGAATCGTAATTGTTTCGCACGGCCAGTTAGGCACAGCCTTGGTCGACAGCGCTGAAATGATATTAGACCGTAAATGTAAAATATTTACCATGTCGGTTTCTAGTATTTCTGCTAATGTTGACCAAATGCGAGATGAACTGCTTAATGTTATTGACCAAGCAAATGAAGGCAAAGGAGTCATAATCCTAACAGATTTGTTCGGTGGAACTCCATCAAACTTATCAATTTCAGCATTGGGCATTCGAAATGTTGAAGTCGTTGCGGGGGTTAACCTTCCAATGCTACTAAAGCTCCTAATGCTGCGTGATTCTTGTCCAGAAGTTTCTATAAGCGAGGCGTGTATGCTTGCTGAGGAGGCTGGCAAAAAGCAGATATCGATTGCGTCTCTTGTTGCGGCTTGATTTAAACTGATTTCGCTATGATACTTACTCGCTACATCTCGCAAATATATCGACGTCGAAGATTTGAGAGTTGTGTAATTGTGAAAATGATTTACCGAGGTTGGGGGGAATTGTTCATGCAGATAACGAATTTAGGCGTATGCAAAATAAAGTTGCCCATTTTGTAGTGACCCATCCCTTAGGGATGCATGCACGCGTTTGTTCGCGTTGGATAAAAACTTTACAAAAATTGCGTCCTGCAAACATTACATACTCGACAGAATGGGCCTGGATTGAATATGAAGGCATTGTAATTCCTGCAGATTCACTTTTCAAATTACTTGAAACGCGGATATCTTGTGGTTCGGAGTTTGACCTTGTCTTGGACGAAAGTTGTTTATATGATGTCCAAGTTGGCAAGGAGCTCGCATATGTCGTTAGTCAGCAGGCATTTGAGCTTAACGTGTAAGGGAGTTTTGCATGGCGTTAAAGGTCGCAATCAACGGTTTTGGGCGCATAGGGCGCATGATATTGCGGGCACTGCACGAAAGGAGCGTTTTTAAGTTTCCTGATTTGCCTGATATCCAAGGGGCAATTCGGGTAGTCGCAATAAACGACTTGGCACCCGTTGAAACTAATGTCCACCTGTTTAAATATGATTCGGTTCACGGCAAATTTTTGGCTCCGGTTGAAGTTAAAACGGAAAATGCTCACGAGATTCACCCAAAGTGTCGTGGGACTATGGATGTTGGGTTCGGTGATATTTTAATTTTTCAAGAGCCCTCCCCAGAAGCCTTGCCTTGGGAAGATCTTGATATTGATGTGGTTTTTGAGTGTTCTGGGCGGTTTACAGCACGAGAAAAAGCTGCGAAACATATAACTGGCGGGGCAAAAAAAGTTTTCATCTCGGCACCAGGAGAAGATGCGGACATCACAGTTGTATATGGCGTAAACCACGAGAACATTTCACAAGATCACGTAGTAATCTCAAATGCGTCTTGCACGACCAACTGCCTTGCTCCAGTCGCGAAAATTCTGAACGACGCAGTGGGGATTGAGTGCGGGCACATGACTACTATCCATGCATATACGGGGGATCAGTGTACATTGGATACCGTGCATAAAGATTTACGTCGTGCCAGAGCTGCAGGGGTTTCAACAATTCCGACGTCAACAGGCGCAGCAAAAGCTGTTGGGCTGGTTTTGCCTGAGCTTGCGGGCCGCTTAGACGGGGTTGCGATTCGCGTCCCGACTCCGAACGTTTCTGCGGTAGACCTTACGTTCATTGCGTCAAAATCTACGACTGCAAACGAATTGAATGATGCAATTGAGTCATCCGCGGCGAATGAGCTTTTAGGCGTCCTTGGCTGTTGCTTTGAGCCATTGGTTTCTGTTGATATGAATCACAATCCAAATAGCGCAACAGTTGACATGCTACAAACGAAGGTCATCGATGGGCGTCTTTGCCGAGTCTTTGCCTGGTACGACAATGAGTGGGGGTTCTCCAATAGGATGTTGGACGTCGCTGCCTTCATGCAAAATCGAAAAAAGGGCGCATTTCTTAATTGGATTTAACCCTAAAAAGATCAGTCAAGATTCAGGCATAACTGCTACCGGCTAAAGATACCGTGTCTTAGGCCAAGATTTCATAGCAAGCGCTGCTTATACAAAGGCCGCGCTTGAATCAAAATATTAAACTCCAGTATACCCGTCTACATTGCTCTTTTATTGGTATTACATGTTAACATTCTCATACAGTTCGCGAACAATCCAGAAGGAATTGAGCGCTTCATCGCAAAATGCAAGCAGCTTGAAAGTCCACGTGTTGTGCTTGAACCGACTGGTGGATATGAGAGAAAAGCATTGCGAGCATT
>JAISCJ010000095.1 GCA_031265645.1 Holosporales bacterium
TCGATTGTTTTGTCCTTGTTAAGCTGCATGCTGGACCTCAATAATTCTACTCAGCAATTGTACCTTACTTAAATAAAACTTTTCCATAAAAATCGACAGACTTTAGTGGAAGGTTAATACCATATCCAGGGATGCATTGATTTCCTCCAGCAGTGCACTTAATTTCTCTGCTATAGGTGCGTCAAGTGGTGGCGGAGCCCAATTTAACTTCGTTAGATCCGCGCGTGGTAGAAAGTGCTGTTTTAACCGATGTGACTCCTTCAACAATTCACCCGCCTTGTAGAGGCATTCATCTATCATCTCTGTAAGAGCGGCACTCGCAGGTGCGCTTTCGGTCACGCGAAATTCCAGAGTTCCATCTGTTACAAACGTTCCTTCATTAGAACAATATCCACTTACGACGCCAAGTAACGCCACTAATACTAATTTTTTTCATTTATTATCCCCCATAGAAAATGACCGAACCATAACGGTCATAAGTAAGTGTTGCATAGAAAAAATTGGCGAGTCAACTTGGGGGGATGTTTAGCAGGCGTACCAAACGAGATTTTACCGTCGTGAGCGGCGAATCGTTCGTCACAGACATGACAACTCGTAAGCTGAAGGAGTTGGTTGCACTTCGGTGACGGACTCGGGCTTAACTTCAAAAAATGAAGAGCAACGGGGGGATTATCTAATTTAAAATGCACAAGAAAAAAAACTTGCACATTTTAATTAAATGCTAATATATCTACAACTGCGCTTCCTCCTCTTGGACAGGCGGTCGCTTGCTCAAGGAGCCAGCTTTTAGAAGTTAGAGGAGTATAAAAATGAAAAAGGTGTTTGTTTTTATCCCGCTGTGTGCTGTATTTTGCGCCATGGGACATTCTAGTGATGAAGAAAAGCTCTGCGATGACGTGCTCGGGAACGAGGTCCCCAGCGTTGACGTGTTGCAAGAGATCGAAGCAAGCAGAAAACGACTTAGCAGATTGTTTGGTGTTGAGCTCGTGGATTTAGTCAAAGTTCCGGATTTTTCCGAAGATGACGACATACCCGCAGATGAAGAATGCAGCCTCGATCAGTTGTATAAAGAGAGCAATGCTGCAAAAATACAGCTTTTTAAATTGTTTGCCATTAGAAACGCCGCTTTAGACAGGTTCTCGAGTCTCCAAGAAGAGCGTGTTTATCCACTATTCTTGGGATCAGGCGCGATGGCAGCGCAGTTACGCGAAAGTTATTGTGTTCCATTGGCATTGTCTTTTCGCAACTACTCTGAAGTATCTCGACTGGCAAAGTTGGAGGGGACCGTTAGCGAATACACTAAGTCAACGTTGATTCATATTCAGGTCGAAATGTCTGGAATTTTCTATGAGTTTTGCAAGAGGATAGACCCATGCTTGATATGGCATGATTAACTAAATCTGTGTTTCGTTTGGTCCACGTTTTAAGCTGGCGCATCGGTGATGCGCCCGGCTATAGATTCTGCAGGCTGCTATTTGGAGCCTGTCTTTTCTAAGACCATTTGCACACGGGTGGTGTAGAAATAGTGAAGATAAATCGTTATGTCAGCAATTACATTGATACCTTCCAGCAGTGCGTTTAATTTCTCTTCACTGGATGTTTCTGGTCCTGGCGAGAGCCACTGAAATTTCTTCGCGTTTGCGCCAAAGTACAATTCTAGCTGGTATAATTCATTAAAAACTCCGTGCAGCTTGCTCAGGCCTTTATCTATTGTCGCCACATTTATCTGAACGCTCTCATTTGAAAACAAAGAGTGCTGATTATCCCTCGGCATAAACGGGCTTGGTTCCATTACCAAAGTTGTGTGAGCACGGAGTTCCAGAGTTCCATCTGTTATAAACGGTCCTTCATCAGAACAATATCCACTTACTACGCCAAGCAACGCCAATAATACTAATCTTTTCATTTTTTATCCCCCATAGAAAATGACCGAACCATAACGGCCATAAGTAAGAGTTGCATAGAAAAATTCGGAGAGTCAACTTGGAGGGATGTTTAGCAAGCGCACCAAACTAGATTTGGCCGTCGTGAGCGGCGAATCGTTCGTCACAGACATGACACTCGTAAGCTGAAGGAGTTGGTTGCACTTCGGACGGACTCGGGCTTAACTTCAAAAAATGAAGAGCAACGGGGGGGATTATCTAATTTAAAATGCACAAGAAAAAAACTTGCACATTTTAATCAAATGCTGGTATATCTACAACTGCGCTTCCTCCTCTTGGACAGGCGGTCGCTTGCTCAAGGAGCCAGCATTTAGAAGTTAGAGGAGTATAAAAATGAAAAAGGTGTTTGTTTTTATCCCGCTATGTGCCGTATTTTGCGCCATGGGATATTCTAGTGATGACGTAGCCGTTATTGATGAGCTGTTCCAAAAGAGCCACGCAACTATAGTACAACTTCGCGAATTGTTTGAGATTAAAAAGGCAATTTTGGAAAAGCGCGTTAACGCCAAAGATGAGGATGATGTAGAAGCCGCTCGCACGCATTTCCCTCCAGTAAAATTTACGGCAATAAATATTCACGCAGTTTACTGTCTGCCTTTGGATTCGATGTTTCGTAACTACTTTGAAACATTGAGGCTTGCATCGCTGGAGTCACCTATGAAGGGTAGTGCAAAGCGAACGTTAGCCAGCCTTCTAAATGAAATCACGGGAAAGTACAGTAGCTTTTGTCAAATAGTTGACGCATGCATAGTGTGGGATGAGTAAGACCGTCAGAACCGAGGCGATATTTTCGTCTCGGTCCAAAGGCTTCTAAAGTACTAGCTTGCCTGGCTCAGCCAAAATGGGCGTTCTAATACTTAATGAGGCTAAAACAAAGTTCATGAAAAATAGTAAAGGTTGTGTTTACTAAGAATCAATATCGTTTGTATTTCTGCGCTCAGCGCGTTGAGTTTATCATCTAGCGGTGATTGGGATTTGGGTTCTGGCGATGTTTCTGCTAACGGAACCCAATTAGTCGTGAACGTTAGCGCTATTTTCAAGTTTGCTGATGCTTCTGCTGCATATGCGATAAGTGTTGCTATTCTTTCTTCTAAAGATTGCAGCTTATCACTTTGCGTAAGTGGGTTTTTCTCAATTATCCAAGTTATAGGAGCGGTGATTACTCCACTAAACAATTCGACAGAGCCTCCGAAACCACTTGGATCTGTTATTTTGTATATTCCTGGCGTTGAAATATTCTGACGTTCTCCCGGGTCAGAATGCCCCAGGTTAAGTGTCCCGTAATTGACTTTTAGTACGGAATTTTCATTCAGCAAAGAATAAAATATATTACATGTCGGCTCATTGCGAAGTTCCAGAGTTCCATCTGTTACAAACGTTCCTTCATCAGAACAATATCCACTTACGACGCTAAGTAACGCCACTAATACTAATCTTTTCATTTTTATCCCCCATAAAAAATGACCGAACCATAACGGCCATAAGTTAAGTGTTGCATAGAAAAATTCGGCAAGTCAACTTGGAGGGATGTTTAGCAGGCGTACCAAACGAGATTTTACCGTCGTAAGCGGCGAATCGTTCGTCACAGACATGACACTCGTAAGCTGAAGGAGTTGGTTGCACTTCGGTGACGGACTCGGGGAACACACAATGCACCGATCAGTAACAAACATGTGCATACATGTTGTCGCAACTCTTGTGGGATACCAATCAATGCCGAACAAGCCACAAATATAAAGGACAGGGGTTTTGGCTGAACTAGGCTAATCCATTATTCGCGTTAATACGTTTGCAGCATAATGCGCCGATCCTGAGTATCGATTGTTTTGAAACATTTGACGATTGGGTATAAGTATGCATCTTTTATGCAAGAATTACAAAGCCCTGAGCAAGCAGGCTAATGATACGGTGGTGCCCAGAGATGGAATTGAACCAACGACACAAGGATTTTCAGTCCTTTGCTCTACCAACTGAGCTATCTGGGCGATACCTATTCCAGATGTACCGTATAACCGGCAACGCCGTCAAGGCATTGTGTTCTGGGCCACAGGGCTTACAGGGCGGTTTCCTCCTTGCCCGGAGCTAAGTTCTATCCTCAAAAAATTCGAGAAGAGCACTTAGTGAGATCTTATTTTTTGCGTTCTCCGAATCGGTTCAATTCAATCGGGCCCATGGCGTTGCAAAGGAGGAAACCGCCCTGGCGATGCCCCTAATCTAATTTTTCGTCGTGACCGCATTTCTGTTTTTCACTTCGCTCTGCTTGATTTCAAATCAGTGGACGAGAAGCTGATTTCAAAAATCTTATCCGCCAAAATATTAAGCTTCCATTCATGTCTGTCTCGCCATAGGATTTAATGTCGGCGAATATCTAGCCTTGACGTATAAATCCTTGCTGTATTGAGACAGACATAAATGGAATGTTAATAACATCGCAACTCCTCCCGCTAAACATCCACTAAAACTCTTCTTTTGGCAGGTGCCGCTCAAACAATTGGCGATGGCGTGTTCTACAATTGCAACGCTCTAAAAACAATAGAATTCCCAGTTATCAAAACAATTGGCATCGCGGCATTCTTCTACTGTCGCACTATACAAATAGCTGACTTCCCGATAGAAGAATCCATTGTATCGCGCTTCGAACAGCATCGTTCCCCAAAGCTAAAACCATTGAGCAAAACGCTTTTTGCAACTGCTCCGCCTACAAACAGTGTCATATCCTCTAAACACAGAACCTGACTCCACTGCATTTGAAGGCTGTCCGCTAACACTACAACATATACGAACGTCGGAAGAGTAAACAGCAGTAAATCTACCCTCACGCAACACTAATGAGAGAATTGTAGACTACTCTAGTATGGACAGAACTTCTTCAATTGGAAGTTTTGTATATCGACTGACTGCTTCTGGGGACATACCTTCTGCAAGCATTGAACGTGCAGTTTCTTTTATGCCTTCTTTCTTGCCTTCTACATTTCCTTCCTCTCTTGCGCTATTAATACATGACTCATAAGCATCCGCGCTCATTTCCGCATGACAATATGCCTGATATTCCTCTTCTGTGTAATTGCTTCGTTTTAGTACGTCATAGGCCTTATTCACCAACGGATAAAGATCTTTCATTTTCGCAATGTCCTCAGCTTTGGTGGTTTGGGCATTCTTGAAAAAATAACACCATTTGTCCAACACGCTTTGCGACTCACCAAAACTTTTATGGAATTTGTCCAATCTTATAAATGAAAATGAGAACTCTTTTATATTGCATTTAAATGTCTTTTTATCCAAGAATGCGTTATGGCTTACGTAGTCGTCTCCTTCTATTGCCGAAAATGAGTCTAAAATAGCCAAGAATATTATTGGTTTCACATCAGAATACACAGATCGTTTCTTCTCGTTTTGATCCTCGCCGGGCCCAGACACTTTTACCTGTTCGATATACGCTCGACTTGCATAAACGCAAGCACGTTGCATAAAAAACGAATCACCATAGTGTTGCATTTCAACAATAAATTGATTTTTGTTTACATCCATGCACCTGACGTCGACAAAAGTTTGCCGAAGGGATGCTATTTCCGGATCCTGATGAGTCGGCAAAAATGTAATACTCTCGATCGGCGCTCTTTCGCCCTTAAATACAGCGTTCAAAAAGTCAATAAGAATGTCATTATTTGGCATTGAACCAAACGTTTTCTTAAACATCCAATCGTTTCTTGGGTCCAAAAACCGTTCCATGCTAACAAACCGACCATGCCTACTGACCTTAATGATATCATATTCTGATCCAAATTCGGTGGTTTTTGAATGTTCTTGGTAAGAACCATGTGTTTTCGCAGGCAATCCCACATTCATTGTCGGATCTTCAAAATGTGAACTGCAACAGCTGATGCGGTATCATGCAATGGCGGAGAGAGGTCGTCAATTAAAGTAGCCTTTGAAAGGCGTGACAGACATTATTGGAAGGTTAATACTAATGTCCTGCTCAAGCCGAGCACCGAAGCAATAAATATTTTATCGTGATCATGAGGTAATATTCAGTTAAATGCCGTATTTTTTCTATTTTTAAGTCTGTGTGCTATCTCATACAATTTTGAACTTAAAATCGAATGCGCCCCCATATTTTACAAGGTCTGAACGTCTACAAGTCAGCTGCAGTACATATAGATTTGATTCGAATAAAAAACTTGAAATCCAAATATTACGCTGATACCGTGGTCCACGCTTGAGCGCCGTTGCGAAAAAAAAGGACAGCGTACGGTGCGTAATTTTGAAAGGAGAGTTTGATTATGAAAATCATTAGAAAAATCTTATGTATGCACTTGAGTGTGGTTGCTGCATGCGTTATTCATGGCACGAGGGAATATCCGGATGTTATTCACGATACGGCCACGCTATTTCAGTTTTTTGAAGATTTGTCTCTTGACCCGTTGTTGACTTGGTCTAAAACGCCAGATGACTTCGCGGGACCATGGGAGGGTTATGAAGAGAACATTAGAACGTCAACCGAATTGGTTGATAAGGTAGTGCCAGCAATGAAAGAACGAATCCCTGATGGCGCGTTAGAAAGCGCGAAAGCCTTTGCCGATTATTTGGATAGCGAAGGTGCACGCCCAATAAATGATTTTGTAAAAACGTGGGGCAAGTGGTTTTGCGATTATTGTCGAGCAATAAAATTTGCGGGGCGTCGGCCGGATGTAAAAGATGAATTGCTAGAGCGAGGGCGGAAATGTATTAACGCATTTGTGAAAATGCATTGGGACATAAACTTCATTCAGGGGTTTCATCAGCGAACGAAGTGCGTTCGCAAGCTATTGGAGGAGACCGAAGGTTTTGCAGCGGCGCTCGCTGAGATTGAGAAAGGTTGTGCGTTTTTCATGAATTTTGCGCCATTGGGAGGACGAGTTCGAATCAATGCTGAAAATTGGAAATACGCAATTGATCAGGGGGCTGGTAGGCAGTTCATGGTGGAAGCAACCAGATTGTACCGCGACGATAACGATAGGCGGAGACACTTGCTCGAAGCACGGGTATCCTGCGCAGATTGCTGGAAGCTGTTCTGCACGTCCGAGTTTGGGCGATTGCACTATGTGCTGGGCGATATGTACAACATATCCACCATGGTGGCGTGGTACAGGCAGGTGATTGACTTTCAAGACGAAAAGGGGATTAGGAAGGGAGCGGGCTTCGATACTTTGAATTTTTCTGAGCCGAATCTTTATGGCCTTAACAAAGATGATAGCATATGGGAAAAGTTTGACGCATCAGTGAACGGGGCATCTGCAGTTGGTAACAGAATTTTGCTTTTACATGACAGTTTAATTAAACTTGCCAATTCATCCACTTTTCAAAAAAACGGTGCAGGGTATGCTCTTGATCCAGATTACAATGCAGTGTTAGGTTATCTCGGGTTGCTAAGTCGTCCACTTTCTACTAGCGCAGGAAGTGTTATTCCTAGCAAAATTCATGGCAGCGGCGGTAAATTTTTTGAAGACGATCTGCTTGAGTTTGTTCGCGATTTTGTTAGAATTCCTTTCCATTTGGACACCCAGAAGGGCAAGATCGCAAATGAATCCGTTTTGGAATTGCTGGATGGGAAGAATTTTGACAACATCCTAAGCTCTTACGCCTCGGCAGGACGCCAGAGTCCTGTGAGGAAGTTCTTTAAGCCTAGGGCAGATATGTCTCAAGGTGAACGGGATGCGTTGCTACTTGAAATGAATGGCGATATCGATATCGGCTCATTCGTGAATGTCCTTAAATTCGCACCAGACGAAGGTCTATTCAGAGTAGAGTTTGATAAAGACATTAAAAATAACTTAGCGTAGGGCAGTTGATCTTACCTGCGTGCCTGATTTTTATCATGATCTTCAGGCGCGCGTGCCTGTTTTTATGGCTTTGCCGAAACTTGAACTAAAGGCACGTATCTCTTTTCGTGTTATATATCCCATATGAAACACACAGGATAAAACCATTTGCTTTGCAGGGTTTTGTCCCTGGAATAATACTGTGTTTCATCTCATCTCTTAGTGAACCAATACACAGGAGTTTTGGCTGAACTAGGCTAATCAATTATTCGCGTGAATAAGCTTCCACGCCATTTTTTACGCTAAATCTACGCATTTGGACAGTACTTAAATAGAACTTACAAGACTACTCGAAGTGTTTGTTTTATTGTGACATAATAAAACTGATAGGGCCGATATTCTATTCTTGATTATGAATTGGAAAGCATTCTCATATGTAGTAATTGGGGTAACATGCGTAGGCTTACTACTGTTTCTGTACACTGCGGGAGAACAAATCAGCGTCGATAATACTGGTGTGTTGTTTGATATAGAGCAAGGCGTAAAAGCCTTAATGATCGCATTGTTAGCTTGGGTGCTTGTGCGTTTCATTTCAATCTTTTGCTGGACGCCACTTGAAGCAAAGCGAGGAAAACCTGTTTCAAAGGTACTTAAAGATTCCCTTGCAATCGCAATTTATGCGGTGGCTGCAATTTTCATCCTCGTGGCAGTTTACGGCAAATCTGCAACTGGTGTTTGGGCCTCATTGGTTACGGCTGGTGCGGGTTTAGGATATGCCGGAAAGTCGTTCATAAAAGACTGCATAGCAGGCGTTATATTAGACTTTACAGGGAACTTTAAAACCGGAGACTGGGTAAAGCTGCCAAGCGGGGAAGTTGCGAAGGTTCAGCGAGTAAAGCTTAGAGAAACAGTATTTTCGTTGATAAATGATACAACCTTGGTTCTGAGCAACAGGAAATTGCTTGATGATGAAATGGTCAACTTCAGTGATCCACACAGTGATTACTGGAAAAGCGTGGACGTTGTGCTCGAGAGTTACATTCCAGTCGAACGCGCAAGAAGAATTTTGCATGCAGCTGCAGCTGCAGCTGCGGGAGTTTTGGAAAAGCAAGCAAAGGTGTTTGCTCAAAATTTAGACGGCGGATCAGTTTCGTATAAAATATTGTTTAAAATTCCAGATTTTGCTCAAGAAAAAACGGTAGTACACAACGTTATACAAAATATTGTCAGACATTTATCTGAGCACGGTCTTAGTTTAGCGGAAAATACTTGCCGCATGTTTCCAGGAGATGATGACGCGTGCGCTGAGGCATCGATTTGCTCAACTCCAGCGCTTGACGTTGCAAAACTTAGTCCGCTGTTTGCAGAGTGCTCGGATGAGGAGCTCAAGGAATTTTCTGCTGTTCTGACTCCAAATATTTACAAACCCGGAGAGATTATTATTGCAGAAAAAACGACTGGAACGGCCATGTACTTTATTGGAGAAGGAGTCGTCGATATATCGATTCAGATTCCAGATCCATCGGGGGATGTATCCATAAAAAAGCACATTACATACCTAGTAACCAATGACTTTTTTGGCGAAGGAGGCGTTCTTCATAAAGCGCCTAGAAATGCAACAGTGAGCGCATTTTCTGACGTTGTTATTTTCTCGTTGGAACGAGATGATTTAAAGAACATCCTGCTGAAATGCCCCAACGTTGCAGTGAAAATCAGTGAAGCAATTATTACTCGACGCGAAGAAACAGCAGACATTGCGAATAAGACGTCAAAAGATCTAAACGAAAGAACGAAACTTGTGTCTGAATTCACAAACGCATTGAAAAGTTTTTTAGGAATATGAAGCGCCGTCACTTTTTCAACGGGCGTTATTAATTTTTTAACGGGCGTTTTCCCAAAAGAGGACCATGCTAAACATTGCAATTCTTTCGGATTTTCTTTAAATATTCGTAGTTTGGCTTGGTTCCGCAGGGGTTGTACCACATAATTGCCTGCTCCCACGAACCAAACCTTAAATATAAGGAAACCAACAATTTAGCTGCGAACTCTAC
The DNA here is from genome assembly GCA_031265645.1 of Holosporales bacterium. Classification (GTDB taxonomy): domain Bacteria; phylum Pseudomonadota; class Alphaproteobacteria; order BNTO01; family BNTO01; genus JAIRNK01. Next base: position 9,793 of record JAISCJ010000095.1, read on the forward strand.
GTTGTGAAATGGAGTGAATGCTTCTCTTATGCTCTTAAAATTGCTTTTATGCACGGCCCAATTCACTTGCATGAATCCAACGCTTATGCTTAGCTGATGGCTCTTTTCCAAATGCCGAATGTACTCGACAGCATCGTCCAGTGAATCGAAGTAACGACTCTCTTTGAAATTGTTGACTGCCCAAGGTCTCCTTGTTGATTCAACATTAGCGATTGCCAATAATAAGCCGTCCGGAATATTATACTTCTTTTCAAAATATCTTGTTAGCTCAATGCAGTCACTAGAGTCCTCAATTCGCCGTACTTTTGACTCATTGGCAGCTTTTCGATCTTGATTAAGCAAGGGATTTTTCAAATGTTGACCAGATTCGCCTCCAATGGCCAAACCGTAGCAATTTATACAGGTCATTGGTTTTAGTGGCAGCTCACCGGAGGAACCATTCAGTGACGCCATGTGAGATAGTTGTTCTACGGGTTGCTCCTTTTTAAGGATCAAGTCGAAGCTATTCTCGGATGATTGCGCACAGTGCGATCTTGCCGGGACCAACTGCAGCTTTTGCGAATTTTGTGGCAATTCACGATGATTAATTGCTACGCCGTACTCATTTGGCGAAACATTTTTCTCGACCAATCGCTCAATGTCTTTTTTTGATGAATTTTTAGAATTTTCCTGCGCGTCATCCTTTGCGTCTTTTAAAACCGCGGGATCGAAAACTTGTGCAAAATGAGAATTGTTATTCGATCCCAAATTCATTGAAACATTTACGCAATTGGATTCGTTCAATGAATTATTTGCAAGCTGTTTTATGTCTGTATATTCTGCAGTGCAAAATTTGACAAAATATTCAGGCCATAAGCAAGTAGCCAAAATACCAAAAGCCAGTGCGCATCGTTTCATAGTTTCCATTATTTCCCCTCAGACTTGACTAATTGCTTCATCAATTTTTTTCGCCGACGATCCTTGTACAGGAAACAAAGGCGACCTAAGTTCATTCGAAAATCCCCTCAATTTTGCCGTTGCATAGATCGCTGGCCCAGGATTGGGCTCACAAAACATTACGTCATGCACGGGCATCAGTTTTTGGTGAATAGTATTTGCTTCCTGAATATCTCCACGGTTCCAAGCATCAACAAACTTTTTGCACAGTGAAGGAAACACATTTGCTGTTACCGAAATTATGCCGTCTCCTCCTTGCGCCATGAATCCGATGTTTGTTGCATCATCTCCACTCAAGAGAGATACATTGCTAGGCAATGCCTTCCGTAATCTTGCTATGCGAGACAAATCAGGATTGGAGTCCTTTATCGCAATAACATTTTTGGACTCGTTGCAAATATCAACAAGCGTTTCATTTTGAATATTTATTCCTGTACGTCCAGGATGGTTGTAAATAACAACTGGCACGCTAACGCTTTCCGCTACCGCCTTAAAATGAGCGAGTAGCCCAGCTTGTGTTGGCTTTATGTAAGGTGGCGAAACTACCATAATTGCATCTGCTCCACATTTCTCCGCAATTTGAACCATATTTATGGTATCCCTGGTAGAAAGAGTGCCACATCCAGCAATAATTTTCATCTGCTTGGCGAGTGTGTTATTTTGTGCTACGGCAGCATGAATTGCTTCTGCCCGCTCGTCCGCAGACAACAAACCTCCTTCGCCAGTTGATCCGACTACTACTATTCCGTCTGTTCCTTGTACATGGTGCCAGCGGACCAACCCTTGCAAGGCTTGGCAATCAATTTTATCATTGTTCAATGGGGTGACGAGCGCAACGATCGAGCCTGATATTTTCATCTCACACATTCCAATTTTTTACAGAAACCCACATTGGCGGATAGTATCAGCCTTGTCGGTTTATTGTCTATCTGATCCGGCATTTCCGATCTCTTCAGACGATTACGTAGAAAAACTTATGACCGGAGAGAATGCTGTTGAGCTTATTGTAAACATGCCGGATGAAAAACGCACTTTCGTTGCGAGAGAGCTGATATCAAAAAAAAAGTATTCTACGGCATATAGCGTTGCTGCATCGCATCATGTTCCTCCGTCGCATCGGTATTATGCCGAGTTAGAATGGCTAAGCGGCTTTATTTCATGCTCTTTTTTAAATAATGGTTCACGTGCCGCGATTCACTTCTTTCGCATTGCAACAAGCGCTACTACGAATAGTCAGAGATCGAAGGCCTCGTTCTGGCTAGCGTTCGCAGCACAAAAGCAAGGCTTGACCTCTGATGCATTGTTTTGGTTGGCTGTTGCGGCGCAGTTTCCCTATACTTTCTACGGGCAAATCTCGCAAATTTACTTGCAACGGGCGTTTTTTGTTTCTCCAGGGCGGATTAAGCGGCAACCGGCTCCATTCCTAGGGCACATTTCAGCGAATGAAACAGATGTACTTGCGAAATGGGTCCAATCGCTTATCGAAGAGCTACTCGCAAATCAAACGCGAGTCGATCTTCCGCTAGCCAATCCTCCAGATGATGCAAGGACTGTAATTGGTGCTCTTCCGCAATTGATGTCGCAAGTAAATCAATACATGGCGAAGCAAATTTGTGAGAAATTTTTTCGATCACGAATTTTTTATTCAGTCAATAAATACCCCATTTTGCGCAATTTCATAGATGAAAAATATCTACAAATATTGTATTCCGCCGTTTCGAACAAATCGGATATGCAAAAATTTGTTGAAATACTTGTTCATGCAATCATCCTTAATGAGAGCAGCTTCAATAGCAGAGCGCATAGCCCTGCAGGAGCCCAGGGAATGATGCAGCTAATGCCAGGAACAGCCAAGAAAGAATTCGACAAATTTGTAAAAAGCAAACTTGTTTCGACAAACGATCCTTACGATGTGTACGCAGCTCTGGATAACGTTCTTCTTGGAATTTCGCATTTGCACGAATTAATCGAAACGTTTGGCCCAAACATTGTATTGGTTGCTGCTGCATATAATGCGGGTAGCAAGAACGTGAACAAATGGCTTCGCATGTTTGGGGACGTTCGAAAAAAACAAATTTCAACAGTGAATTGGGTCGAGCTTATCCCGTTCAAAGAGACGAGATTATATGTGCAAAAAGTTATTTGCGCATTCGCCATCTACTCTTGCCTCTTGAACGCGGAGTATGCGCAAGATGGTGTTTGGGCTTTATTCGAGTCGTGAAAAATAGTAATATGTGCAGTGCATTAGGCAATTCTAAACCGAGTTATGGAGGTTGTTAGGGATGAGTTCATTACAGCAAGCCCAGAAATTACTGGCGAAAATGACTGAGTTTCAAGAAATATTGAACAATAAGGAAGTGACTGGAGAGTCTGGGGCGGGGCTTATAAAAGTTACGCTGAACGGCAAGTACGAGGTCAAACATGTTAAGATCGATCCTAGCTTGCTTGTTCCAAGCGATGTCGAAATATTAGAAGACCTTATTCTCGCCGCGTTCAAGGACGCCCTGCAGAAAATAAACGACTTCATTGCGTCAGAAAGCAGTAAAATTTCTGCAGGACTCCCTAAAGTTCCAGGGATGCCGTTTTAGGCTGTTTTCACGTTAGGAGAATGCCGCATGCTTAATCCATACGTCATTGTATTGGGAAATGAGAAGGGAGGAACCGGTAAGTCTACGATTGCGATGCACCTTATTGTTTCGTTATTGCGGGAAGGTGCGCGCGTCGCAAGCTTGGATTTGGATGCTCGGCAAGGCACGTTATCTCACTATGTGGCCAATCGGCAGCGGACTAAGAATGAGTTTTCGGAGCTTCTAGTTTCGGACCATTCGTCTATATATCAAAGCTCTGCGCAAGATAAATTAGTTGCAGAGGAAGAAGATCGGAAAAATTTAATAAGTGCGCTTAATCGGTGTTATGCATACGACTACATAGTAATAGATACGCCGGGAAATGATACGTTTCTGTCTCGACTTGCTCATTCTTTTGCTGATACATTAATTACGCCGCTAAATGACAGCTATATCGATTTGGACATGCTAATCCGGTTGGAACACGGAGAAATCGAAAAGTTGCGTCCAAGTACGTATGCGACAATGGTGTGGGATCAGAAGAAAGAAAAGGCGATACGAGATAACAGCAACATGGACTGGATCGTGCTTCGAAACCGCCTGAATCCGATCTACTCAAAAAACAAAGAAGAAATGCATAAAATACTTACAGCATTGTCTAAGAGAATAGGGTTTCGTTTGTTAGCGGGCTTTTGTGATCGAGTGATCTTTCGCGAATTGTTCATTAATGGAACAACTCTTCTGGATATGAAAGACACGGGAGCGGCGATGACGCTGTCTCATGTTGCCGCAAGAAAAGAATTGAGAGATTTACTCGCTGCGTTAGAAATTCCAGTGCAAAAAAAAATAAAAGTTCAGGAAAGCACAATGCGGGCTTCGGCGTGAACAGCTAAAAACGATGGATAGAACATTTCGTGTAATCGCAATTGATGGGCCGGCTTCGTCTGGCAAGGGAACTGTTGCAGCGTATTTAGCCAAAGAATTGCAATATATACACGTGGATTCTGGGCTTTTTTATCGTTATTTCGCGCACGTTTGTTCGCAAACAGACGACAATGCTTCAGTTGAAAATACATTGCGAAAAGCGCAGCAAAATGTTGTTGAATTTTTTAAGCACGTTTTGCAATCTTTTTACAACAAACAAGAAGGCGTCCAGATTATTACAGCATTAAAAACAGAAACCTGCGGTCAAATGGCGTCGACACTTAGTGCGAACGGGGATGTAAGGCAATGCGTAAACGCCGCAATCAGATCAATAGACCAAAACATTGTGATTGACGGCCGAGACACGACAACGGTGATTTTTCCAAATGCCGATGTCAAATTGTTTATAACCGCAGATATTCAGGCTCGCGCAAAGCGCCGCATGTTGGAAGCGAAGGGTCGGGGAGAGTGGACTTCGAACGCGAACGTGGCAAATCAAGAATTCGCAGAGTTCGATGACAATGTTTTTAGGCGTTATATCGATGCTATAAACCAAAGAGATTGTAACG